>JAFAAJ010000160.1 GCA_023426625.1 Bacteroidota bacterium | reverse complement strand
TTGTGATATAGAAAGAGGATGCTATTTGGGAAATGCTTTGGTTCAGCTTTCTGAAAAGGATGAAGAGATCAAAAAAATCGCTGCCCGACTTTTAAAAAATCTACAGAACCTGTTTGCTCAAGCCATCAGACAAGCACAGGAAAATCAAAAAATCAAAACAATGGAGGATCCTGAAATCATAGCCTGGCATCTCAGCAATTTATGGAATGGCATCCACGTAACAAGACGCATGGAAAGTTCGCCTGAAATGCTTCGCTCCATTATTGAGCTTAACCTTAAAATACTCGATTAAAATTTTTTATCCAATTTTGTACTAAATAGTACAATATATAATTAATACTTTAAAACAAACATTATGAACATTACCAACAACACCATTCTTATTACCGGAGGAGGTTCCGGGATCGGTTTAGAAATCGCAAAAGCATTAAGTCCTTCCAACAGAATTATTATTGTCGGACGAAACGAGGAAAAGCTGAACAAAGCTGCAAAAGATCTGGAAAACGTTTTTACACTTCAGGCGGATATCACCAGTGAAGCGGATATCGACAGATTGTATGAAGAGATAAAAACAACTTTCGGAGGAATAAATATTCTTATCAATAACGCAGGAAATGCCTACGTGTACGACATCGCCAATGATGGCGATATTTACAGCAAGGCTCTAGCTGAATTTACAACAAACTATTTTGCACCTTTAAGGCTTACGGATAAATTTCTACCGCTTTTAAAACAACAAAAAGAAGCGGCTATCGTCAATGTTTCATCGATTGTAGCCTTTGTACCGGGTGCGCATCTTCCTACCTATTCAGATTCTAAAGCAGCACTCCACTCTCATACCAAACTGTTGAGATTTGAATTGGCTAAAAATACCAATATCAAAGTTTTCGAATTGATGCCTCCATTGGTGAATACTGATTTTTCTGCAGAAATTGGAGGAAAAGAAAACGGAATTCCTGCTTCTGATGTCGCCAAAGATCTTGTAAAATCCCTTCAGGAAGATATCTACGAAGTACATGTAGGCAGAACAGAACTGCTATATAAAAACTTTTTTGCCGGTACAGAAGGTGCCTTCGCCATTATGAATGCGCAATAGAAGACAAATCTGCTTAAAACCATCATTTATCCGTTAGGCAAGTGGCTCTACCCCCTTCCGAAGGGGGTACAGGGACTTATAGAACGGGCTTGAGACCGTTCAGTAAGGGGTAATGACAGACATCTCTGTGTTTACAACAGTTTCCAAAACCTGGAAGCGTTTTAAATTAAGGGTATAAAATAAATCAGCGATCTCTAAGGCCATTCAGATTAAAACTTCAAATCTCCATTTTCGGCTACGTAAAAAGTAGATTCGGTTATAAAGATTTTACCTTTTCTCTGGAACTTTGCTACAACAAAAAATTTAAACAAAATGAAAATTATTGTAACAGGTTCTCTAGGGAATATCAGTAAACCATTAACTCAAGAATTACTTGAAAAGGGTCATGACGTAACAGTTGTCAGCAGCATTAGCGAACGAATATCTGAGATCGAATCTTTAGGCGCAAAAGCAGCTATAGGTACCATGGAAGACATCGACTTCTTAACGGAAACCTTCATAGGTGCGGATGTTGTTTATGCTATGGAAGCATTGAATGCAGGCGTATTTTTTGATCATACCGTTGATTTTATTCAGGCTAATATTCAGATTGCAAAAAATTACAAGGAAGCAATCGAAAGATCCGGCGTTAAAAATATCATTCATCTCAGCAGTATCGGAGCTCATATGGAAACCGGAAACGGAATCCTTAAATTTCACTACGAAGCAGAAAAAATATTGAACGAACTCTCAGAAGACATTTCTATTAAATTTATGCGTCCTGTAGGATTTTACTACAATATGTTCGCCTTTATCCCGACCATTAGATCTCAAAATGCAATTATTCAGAATTATGGGGGAGACGACAAAGAACCATGGGTTTCTCCACTAGATATTGCTTCTGTTATTGCCGAAGAAGTTGAAAAACCTTTTAATGGAAGAGAAATCCGCTATATCGCCAGCGAAGAAATTTCACCCAACGAAATTGCACAAATTTTGGGTGAAGCTATAGGGAATCCAGACTTGAAATGGATTGCGATTTCGGATGAAGATCTTTTAAACAACTACATCAAAGCCGGAATGAATCCTGAAACCGCAAAAGGATATGTGGAGATGAATAGGGCAAGAAGAGGGTCTGTTTTATATGAGGATTATTTCAAAAACAGACCTGTTTTAGGTAAAATAAAGGTTAAAGATTTTGCTAAGGATTTTGCTAAAATATATTTTGGATAATCTTTCTGGTATCCATTATCATTAGTGCTTACCTCTTGAAATTCGCAAAGATGCTGAACTTAGAAGAAACTCAAAGAATCTTTTAAAAGAGAACAAATCATGGGTCATCAATATTTTTTTATCTCAAAAAAGGAAACAAAACTTCACTGAAAATCAATTAACTTAGCAATATGAAACAGCCTGTCCGCATAAAAACCATCCAAGAATTTCATGAGTTTCGCAGACTTCCAAAACCTGAACATCCTCTGATAAGTGTGGTGGACTACAGCGCGATCCGGCATGATCCTGAAGTAAACGAACTCAGTTGGGTTCTGGATTTTTATTCCATTTCCATTAAAAGAACTTCGAATGCCAAAATTACCTATGGACAGCAGGAGTACGACTTTGATGAAGGTGTGATGTTTTTTATGGCTCCGGGACAGGTTTTTGGTGTTACAGTAGATCCCGGTACCCAGGAAAAAGCTCTACATACGGGATGGATCTTGCTTATTCATCCCGACTTTCTTTGGAATACATCTTTAGCCAAAAACATTAAAAACTACGATTTTTTCAATTACTCTGTAAATGAAGCTTTATTTCTTTCAGAAAGAGAGGAAAGAACAATGCATAATATTGTTGAAAATATTCAGCAGGAATACCATTCAAATATTGATAAATTCAGCCAAAATATTATAATCTCGCAGATCGAAACATTACTGAATTATTCCGAAAGGTTTTATCAAAGGCAGTTTATCACCCGAAAAATTACCAATCATAAAATCTTAGATGCTTTAGAAGAGCTGCTGAATGATTATTTTAATAAAGGAAACCTCATTACCAAAGGTTTACCCAGTGTACAGTTTG
>JAFAAJ010000151.1 GCA_023426625.1 Bacteroidota bacterium | reverse complement strand
CGGCGGTAAACCGTGCAAAATATTTTATTGATTTCAATGCAGGGAATGCTTTTTTAAAGTATTTGACAGACAAAAACCTGAGAAAACTATTAATTGGCGGAAGTTCTTCGAAGTTTCATGATCAGTTTTCACAGCAGTTGACATTATTTTAAAATAAACAACACTTTTATAATCATTCTGAACGAAATTCACATTTTCACATTACATAAAAAAAATGATCACCTTACTTTACGATGGAAGTTTTGACGGATTATTAACTGCGGTATTTGAAGTTTTCGAATATCGCTACAAGGACGTGGAAATAATCAGTAAGGGAAAATTCCAACAGGAAAATATGTTTTCGGAAATCCATGAAGTCATCACTCAACCCGAAAAAGCTGGAAGAGTCCTGAAAAAGCTGGAACAAAACATAGGAAAATCCGGAATTCATCAGCTTCTGAAAGTATTTTTATCGGAAGACCCGGAACTGGAGCCCCTTATTTTATCTGCCATAAGACAATCCATTCAACATCCCGGAGAAAATATTCTTCAAAATTATGCCGATGATCATATTCTTAAAATATCCAAAATCGGGAAATCCGTAGATCGGGAAAGGCACAGAATGACTGCTTTTGTAAGGTTCGAAAAGATGCAGGATGGTGTTTTCTTTGCTAAAATAGATCCTGATTTCAATGTAATCCCATTGATCCGGAAACATTTCAAAGACCGTTATCAGGATCAGAAATGGATGATCTATGACATCCGGAGGAATTACGGCATTTTATACGACCTAAAAAGCTGCGATTTCTTTTATCCTGAAGAAAAAATCAACCTTCAACAGTATCAGGAAAAGTTCCATGATGAAGAGCAGAATTATCAGAAATTATGGCAACAGTATTTTGTAAAAACGAATATTGTTGAACGAAAAAATTTAAAACTCCATATTCAGCACGTTCCGAAAAGATATTGGAAATATTTAACGGAGAAAAAATGATTTTTATTGACGAAATTCATTGATATTTGCGTTAAAAATAAACATCAAATGAAGGGAAAATTATTTCTACTGGGTTTAACAGCGATTTTAAGCTGCAATAAAGCGAAAACCGACCATCAACTTTTAGCTACATCCGAAACTAATGATCTTCCGACTATTCAGAATAAGGTAAAAATCAATACTGATAAAAATACCGTTAAAGAAAGATTTCCCGCCCCAAAAGGATATATCTGGACCGAAGAGAAACCGGATTCTTTCGGATATTTTATTGAAAATTTAAGGCTGAAACCTTACGGAAGTCCGATTCTTAAATACAATGGAGATCCAATTTCCACGCAGCATCTTCACGAAGCCGTTTTTGACATTGATACAGGGAATAAAGACCTGCAACAATGCGCTGATGCTGTCATCCGTTTACGAGCTGAATATCTGTATAAAAATCAAAGGTTCGATGAAATCAAATTTCATTTTACCAATGGAGATCTCGTAAGCTGGAACGATTATAAAAGCGGCATCCGTGCTTTCGTAAACGGTAATACGGTGAATTTCAGGAAAACATCAGATTTCGATGATTCTTATGAGAATTTCAGAAATTATTTAGACCTGATCTTCAATTATGCCGGAACGATTTCCTTGAACAAAGAAACCAAAGCAGTTACTAAAACCTCTGCTTTAAAAACAGGCGACATTCTGATCACACCGGGAAGTCCGGGACATGTGGTTTTCATTGCTGGAGTTTGCCGGAACAGAGAAGGGAAAAAATTGTTTTTATTAGGGGAAGGTTTTACTCCTGCCCAATCCATTCACCTTCTTGGTAATCCTTTTGACAAAAAAATTTCGCCCTGGTATGAGCTGAATACGGATATTTCCGAGACCAAAACATCCAGATATTTTTTCAAACCAACCAATTTCAGGAGCTTTTAAAGCCTATACAAAACTATTAGCAAGTTCCTGCCATTATCTGAACTTGTTTTTGTAAATTTGTGTTCGAAATTTTTTATAGATGAGAGAAAGTGCTGTAAAAAAAATTGCAGTTCTAACTTCAGGGGGAGATTCTCCGGGTATGAATGCTGCACTAAGAGCGGTAGTAAGAACCGCCAACTACTATCAAATTGAATGCTACGGTGTGCGCGAAGGTTACAATGGGCTTATCCATGGTGATTTCCTGAAAATGGGACCTCGTTCCGTTAAAAATATAATCAACCAGGGCGGAACTATTCTGAAATCTGCCCGATCTATGGAATTCAAAACCAAGGAAGGACGTCAAAAAGCTTATGATAACTGCACCAAGCACGGCATTGATGCTTTAGTCTGTATTGGTGGGGACGGAACTTTTACAGGAGCAAAGATTTTTTATGAAGAATTCGGAATCAAGGTGATCGGAATTCCGGGAACTATTGATAATGATATTTTCGGAACGGATAATACGATCGGTTATGATACCGCTTTAAATACTGCAATGGAAGCCATCGATAAGATCCGTGATACCGCGACTTCCCACAATAGAGTTTTCTTTGTTGAAGTAATGGGACGTGATGCAGGATTCATCGCTTTGAACAGTGGATTGGCTACAGGTGCTCTCGATATTTTAATTCCTGAAAAGAAAGACAGCATGGAAGATCTTTTCGCAAACTTCCGAAAGGCTGAAAAGACAGGAAAAGCATCCAGTATCGTAGTGGTAGCTGAAGGTGAAAAATTAGGAAGCATCTATGATCTTGCTAAAGAAACGAAAGACAGCTTCCCGGATTACGATATCAGAGTCGCTATTTTAGGACACATCCAGAGAGGGGGGTCTCCAAGCTGCGCAGACAGAGTATTGGCAAGCAGACTGGGTTACGGAGCCGTAATAGGATTAATGGACGGCAAAACAAACGTAATGGCAGGAATGCGTTCCAACGAACTGGTATACACACCGATAGAAGAAGCCATCAAGAAACACAACGAGATCAATCAGGATCTTTTATTAATTTCAGAAATATTAGCAATCTAACTTATTTTTATAATCAAAAACAACTATTATGTCAACAATCAAAGTAGGTATTAACGGGTTTGGTAGAATCGGACGTCTTGTTTTCAGAGCAATGACTGAAAGAGATAACATCGAGGTAGTAGGAATCAACGACCTTATCGATGCTACATACATGGCTTACATGTTAAAATACGACTCTGTACACGGAATTTTCCCAGGTGAGGTTTCTGTAGAAGGAAACGACCTTGTTGTAAACGGAAAAAGAATCAGAGTAACGGCAGAAAGAGACCCGAACAACCTAAAATGGAACGAAATCGGAGCTGATTATATCGTAGAATCTACAGGTTTATTCTTAGATAAAGAAAATGCTGCAAAGCACATCAACGCAGGGGCTAAAAAAGTAATCCTTTCTGCTCCTTCTAAAGATGATACTCCAATGTTCGTAATGGGTGTAAACCACACTGAACTTACAGATGACATCAAAATCTTATCAAACGCTTCTTGTACGACCAACTGTTTAGCTCCATTAGCTAAAGTAATCCATGATAACTTCGGAATCGTTGAAGGATTAATGACAACAGTACACGCTACAACTGCAACTCAGAAAACGGTAGACGGACCTTCAATGAAAGACTGGAGAGGCGGTAGAGCTGCTCTTAACAATATCATTCCTTCTTCTACAGGTGCTGCTAAAGCGGTAGGAAAAGTAATCCCTTCTTTGAACGGAAAACTGACAGGGATGTCTTTCAGAGTACCAACTGTTGACGTTTCTGTAGTAGACCTTACGGTAAGATTGGAAAAAGCTACTTCTTATGATGAGATCTGCGCTGCAATCAAAGCTGCTTCTGAAGGAGAACTAAAAGGTATTTTAGGATATACTGAAGATGCTGTGGTTTCTCAGGACTTCGTAGGAGATAAGAGAACCTCTATCTTCGACAAAGATGCTGGAATCATGCTTTCTCCTAACTTCGTAAAACTTGTTTCTTGGTATGACAATGAAATGGGTTATTCTAACAAGTTAGTTGATATGCTTGTACACGCTGCTTCTTTGTAATAAGTAATGAGCGCGTAAGTAATATAAAACCTTCCGATTGGAAGGTTTTTTTGTTTTGGTTTTCTTATTTTTATTAAAAGTTTTTAATATGGCTTCCCAAACATTTCAAGAAACTTCAAGGTTTCCAAGATTTATATTAATATTATTGGTTTTTCATTGTATTATAATGAGTTTCATTCTTACCAGAATGGATGAGTTTAGTATGATCATCGTTTATATAACGGTTCCTTTACTCTTACTTTTCATCTTTTCTTTCTTAAAACTGAATTTGAACAAAAATTATTTTGAATACAGCTTCTTTCCATTCACTCTTAAAACTAAGAGAATACAATGGGATGAAATTCAGGAAGTCCAAATCGTAAAGACAGATCCTATTTTTGATTTCGGCGGTTGGGGAGTAAGGCTTTCAAAAAAATATGGCACGGCTTATATTGGGAATAATGAGATCATCTTTTTAAAATTAAAGAACGGAAAGAGGAGATCTTTTTCTATTAAAAATAAAGAAGCTCTTGTTGAGTTTCTGGATAGTAATGGTATTTCTTATTGTTGAAAATATTTTAAAGTTCCTGCAATAATGAAAAACATTAATTAATTATTTTTCAGAATTATTATTAAATAAATTATAAGTTACAGCAAAGAAAACAGCTGGTTTATAAATTTCAGAGTAGGAAATATCTATATAATCAGGATTAATAAAATCATTATTAGTATATAAATTATTTCTATTAAGCTTTTTTACATTCACAAAAGAAAGCCCTCCTGTAAAAACCAACCTATTCTTTTCTAAAAAGGCGACTGAAAGCCCTGCATAAAAATTGAGCTTTGCATCCGTATTAATACTAATTCCTGATGATATACCAAACATTCCTGTCTTCTCCCAGTCCCAAAATACATGAGCTAAAACACCGAGCGCATGTGTAATACTATTTTTTTCATTTTCGTAAACACCACTACGTTTACCATCACTACTATATTTTAAAAGATAATTATCATCTCCTATAAAACTTAACATATAACCAGTACTGAAATTAACTTTTACTCCACCAAATGTTGTAATTTTTATAGGCTCAAATTTCTCTAACTCTTTATTATCTTTTCCTAAAAGAACAGGAGTTATCACTATTTCATCATCTGTTAATTGAGTTGCCTTAGTAAATGTAACGAAATCATCATTTTTTATAGTTTCATATGTTTTTTTTCCTGCATATGCTTTATTTATCAACTCATTTTTCTTCTTTTCATCACTAATGATATCATTAATTTTCTTCGCAGAATTCATTTCTTCTTCAAACATAACATTAGTGGAACTTACCTTTACATCATTAATTTTTGCATTAGAACCATTAACACTAATTGTACCTGACAAAGAAATATTATCGGCTCTTGAATTAACATCTTTATAAAGTTTTTTCAATTTCACATATGATTTCTGTAATTCCAATATGTCTTTTTCTATCGGAGTATCTATTTCATATGTGTTTTCATATATTTTTTTTGCAAGATCTTTAACTGAAATAACATTCTTTATAAAGTTATTATCTCCAAGTAATTCAACCAAAATATTATTTAGATTTGCTTTTTTTTCTATACTGGAAGCCTTTTCTAACAGCTTTTTGTATTCAGTAATAAAACTTTCTTCAGAATTAAAAGAACCTGAAGTAGACTGTAAACTGTCTGTGATAAATTTATCACTAATTGATTTAGGAATTTCAAATTGAAAATTTTCACCTTTAGCTTCTATGTTACTATCTATTACTTTTAAAGGATTAACATTACTAATTACAAATTTTATGGTACTTCCTTTTTCTAATTTAAATCCAGAAGGGTAACTATCTTTATCAAATGGGTTAATGCATATTTCTAAAGAATTATAGCCATTTTTAGTAGAAGAAACGTGGCGATTTTTTTGTCCAAACGCCATCCCCAACCCTCCGATCAGGAATAGCAGTATAATTTTTGTTTTCATGATTTCTTAGTTTTATGATTATTATTAAATTATTTTTTCATTTTACTATAAACAACAACCATAAGATCAAAAGTCTTAAAACAAATTCTCATGGTTATCAGTTACACAAATGTTGGGATTTTTTACACATGAAAAAATTACCCTTTTGTGGTATTTTAAGAACTAATTCTTGAAATTGTAAAGAGGATTGAACGGGGATTGATGTAAAACAAGCTGACAAATCTCATCAAAGAATTTCGGTGTGAAAATTGTAATTTTAATGGAATGGAAAAAACTGTTTTACAGCCAAGATTTAAAGATGCTCCTCACTTCAAAAGTTTCTGGGAAAAAGGAAACGGCAAACAGCTCATCGAATTTTCTGGAGCTGATGTGAATTTTAATGACTTTGAAAAATTTGCGTCTTATTACTATCATGTGGATGAAGTGGGTGATGAAGTGGTGAAAGATGTTTATGGATCTAAAAAATTCCATGAAGCTTCGAGAGAGATCGAACTGTATATTCGAAACGGAGTTACCGAGCATGACAATGTTCCCGAAAGTGTAAAAAAACTGTTTTCCCAAACACAGAAAAAACCGGACTGGCTGGATGAAAATCTACTGAAAAGCGGTGCCGAACTTTGCATGAGAAGCGGTCTAGATGCTTTGATTTCATTAAGAGATTACTGTCTCATCGGAGGTTATGATTATGCCTACCTCAACAAACCTCTTATCGCAACAGAAGCCCTGAAAAAAGGGGCTGTAAAACGTCTCTCCGAAACTTTGGATTTTTGGGTAAACGTAACGCGTTACAATGCTCTGGAAATCCATGCTAAAGGTTATGAATTTGCCATTAAAACCAGACTCATCCATTCTTACGCCAGAATTTCCATTAAAAAGTATTATAAAAACTGGGACACTAAAAACTGGGGAGAACCTATTAATTCCTGGGATATGATGGCTACTTATTTCGGGTTCAGTCTGGTGTTTCTGCACAGTTTGCTGAAATTAGGCAATACTTTTTCTGAAGAAGAAGAAAAAGGAATGTTTCACTTATGGAAATACATCGGATACCTATTGGGAATTCCGGAACATCTTCTTCCGGATAATAAAAAACAGGCTACGGAATATTTCTATTTATGGACTTCTATCCAACCGCCTTCTGATAAGGATTCTGTATTATTGGCACATTCATTACTAGATGAATCTCTGAAGAATCCGATCTTAAAATTTCAGTTTCAACGAAGAAATTTACGATACCTTCATATTTGCTGTACCTGGCTTTTACTAGATGAAGACACCTGCCAAAGATTACAGATCCCGGAAGTTTCCAATAAAAATGTCTTTCCAAAAACCAAAAGATTTTTCAATAAAATCTATACTGCCATTGCAAGTCGCGAAGCGCAGATCAGATCAGGCAATAAAAAACATCTGAAAGTATTGGATGATTATTTAAAGATCACAAAAGGCTCTAATTTTCACTAATTTATATATTTTTATCTCTTGCGTTCAAAATGATATAGGCTGTGAAATTTTATCAATTTTTAACTATAAAAACGGCTTTTCAGCGTAAATAATATTAGCTTTTGAAATTTTAATTATGTATTTTTGAGAAATTATTTTTATACAGATGAGCAACATTGACGATAAGAAAAAAGCACTGGCTTTAGTGCTTGACAAGCTAGATAAAACGTACGGAAAAGGAACTGTAATGACTTTGGGAGACAGTTCCGTTGATAATACCATTGAAGTGATCCCTTCCGGATCTTTAGGATTAGACATCGCATTAGGTGTTGGAGGATATCCAAGAGGTAGAATCATTGAAAATTACGGTCCTGAATCTTCAGGAAAAACAACTTTAACCCTTCATGCTATTGCTGAAGCTCAAAAAGCAGGCGGAATTGCAGCTTTCATTGATGCTGAGCACGCTTTCGACAGAACTTACGCTGCGAAACTGGGAATCGATCTTGAAAACTTAATCATTTCTCAACCGGATAACGGAGAACAGGCTTTGGAAATTGCCGATAATCTTATCCGTTCAGGAGCTATTGACATTGTCGTAATTGACTCTGTAGCTGCTCTTACTCCAAAAGCCGAGATCGAAGGTGAAATGGGAGATTCCAAAATGGGACTTCATGCAAGACTGATGTCACAGGCATTGAGAAAACTGACGGCTACAATATCCAGAACAAAATGTACGGTAATTTTCATCAACCAGTTGAGAGAAAAGATCGGGGTAATGTTCGGAAATCCTGAAACAACAACCGGAGGTAACGCTTTGAAATTCTACGCTTCTGTAAGAGTAGATATCAGAAAGGCAAGTGCTCCCATCAAACAGGGAGACGAAGCTATCGGAAGCCGTGTGAAAGTAAAGATTGTTAAAAACAAGGTAGCACCACCTTTCAAGCAAGCTGAATTTGATATCATGTACGGAGAAGGGGTTTCTAAAACAGGGGAAATTCTGGATCAGGCGGTAGAAATGGGAATTGTGAAGAAAAGCGGTTCTTGGTTCAGCTATGAAGACACGAAATTAGGACAAGGTAGAGATGCGGTAAAAGATGTTTTAAAAGACAATCCGGAACTTGCAGAAGAACTTGAAAACAAAATCAAAGAAGAATTGAAAAATAAATAACAAAAAAACGGCTTGGAAATCCAGGCCGCTTTTTATTCTGAAATTTTACCCTGAAACTGAACCGCGCCCGTAAGCATCATTCCTTTTGTCAACGTCTCGAATCTCATGTTTTCTTTATTCACAAAAACATCAATGGTGAAGAAGTCCTCCATTTCCTCATTGTTGATCAGTTTCAGTTTTAAAATATATCCTTTAACACTTTTATCCGGCAATACTTCTGTTTCCCTGAAATCTATAAGTTTACCGATAAAATCGAAGCATGCATAATTCGGAACATCTTTATTCGGCATATACGCTGTAAAATCCTCTCCCATTTTGGTTCCGTCCGGAAGATCAAAATTCTTATGAATATCCAATACGAAGATAATTCCGCTTATGTTAATATTTAGATTTTTCTGCGTCAGATAAACATCCTTGTTTTTAGCATAGTCCGTAGCATAAAACCACAATCCGAAAGTATCTCTGCCGGAACCTGCCACAATAGCTTCCATATTACTTGCATTTTCCCACTCGTTGATCTCCTTTGTTTCAAAATCCAATGCATAATCCGTTTTCACTTCAGGAAAAATCGTACTGAACTCTTCCGAAAAAACGGTTTTAAAAGTCACATCCTGAAACTCTGTAAAATTGATTTTCTCTTTCTCATACTCCGCACCTTCCATTCTGCATAAAGCCATAGTTTGCACAAGATAATTGGAGATATTGGTGTTCTGAAACTTTTCGTATCCGAAAATTCCGCTCCAGGTGTTTGCCAAGGTATTAGCATTCGATTTTTTTATTTTGATCCCCGCTTCGTTAATACTCTCTGGAACCTCAATTTCTTCTTTGCTTGTAAAGTAATCCTTTCCTTCTGTCAATTGAGTATTCATGATCTCATTATTTTCCTCGGGAGAAAATTCTGCAAATCCTCTGTAGCTGATCTCATCTTTTTCAAAAACATAAGGCAGTCCTATCGTTGATTTGTCATCATTCTGGAAATGATAAGCTACAGAAATAGCTTTAAGCTCCTCATCTCTTGTAGCCAGTGCATGATTTCCATTATGATCAAACTGAGAGTGATATAAGATGACATAAGATCTTATTTTCCCTTCTTTAAGCTCATTCTCAAATTTTTCCTGCATTTTATCAATTACCTGTTGTGCAGTAAGGGTATAAGATTCATCCTTGATCAGATACAAAAATCCGTCGACTTCCCCGTTTTCCTTTTGGAAAGCTGAAATTGGAGCATAATCACCTCTTAGCTGTAAAGCAATGGAATAGACGATATACTCATTATAAATTTTAATTTTTTCGTATAGGTCACTTTCTTTTTTCTCCTCAACAGATACTGAAGAAACTTTCTCTTCTATCATTTCATCGTTGTTTAGAATTACTGTTTCCTCTTTTTCATAAGTTTGAGCCTGAACAGCAATATTTTCCTGCTTATTGTTTTTCTTTTTAAAAAAATCAAAAATTCCCATATATAATTTAATAAGGCGATAAATATAATTAAAAGCATCAGATGGAACACCATTAAAAAATGTCAATCTGTCACTTTCTTTGATCTGGTATTTTTTTTGAGAAATGAATTGAAAATTAAAACTCAAATACTATGACTAAAGGAAATATTAATGTATCTGTGGAAAACATTTTCCCACTTATCAAAAAGTTTCTTTACAGTGATCACGAAATATTCTTAAGAGAGCTGATCTCCAATGCTACTGATGCTACCTTGAAATTAAAGCACCTTACCAACATCGGTGAGGCAAAAGTAGAATATGGAAATCCAAAGATCGAGGTAAAAATTGATAAGGAGCAGAAAACACTTCGCATTATTGATCAGGGAATCGGGATGACCGGAGAAGAAGTTGAAAAATACATCAATCAGGTTGCTTTCTCCGGAGCTGAAGAGTTTCTGGAAAAATATAAAGACACTGCGAAAGATGCCGGAATCATCGGACATTTCGGTTTAGGATTCTACTCTGCCTTCATGGTCGCTGATAAAGTGGAAATCCTTACAAAATCTTATAAAGATGAACCCGCTGTTCGCTGGATCTGTGACGGAAGTCCGGAATTCACACTGGAAGAAACAACAGATAAAGCCGACAGAGGAACCGAGATCGTCCTTCATATTGCAGAAGATTCTACAGAGTTTCTGGAAGAAGGAAAAATCCGTGAGCTGCTGCTGAAGTATAATAAATTCATGCCTGTTCCTATTAAATTCGGGACAAGAACACATACATTGCCACTTCCGGAAGATGCTCCTGAAGATGCAGTTGCCGAAACGGAAGAAGTAGACAATATCATCAATAATCCGAATCCGGCCTGGACGATCGCTCCAAGTGATCTGACCAACGAGGATTACATGAAATTCTACCATGAATTGTATCCAATGCAGTTTGAGGAACCACTTTTCAACATTCACTTAAATGTTGATTATCCTTTCAACCTTACCGGTATTTTATTCTTCCCAAAACTGAGCAACAACTTAAATATTGAAAAAGATAAGATCCAATTATACCAAAATCAGGTATTCGTTACTGATGAGGTAAAAGGTATTGTTCCTGATTTCCTGATGCTGCTTAGAGGAGTGATCGATTCTCCGGACATCCCGTTGAATGTTTCACGTTCATATCTTCAGGCAGATGGTGCGGTGAAGAAAATTTCTTCATACATCACCAAAAAAGTAGCCGATAAAATGTCTTCATTAATTAATGAAAACCGTGAAGATTATGAGAAAAAATGGAATGACATCAAGGTAGTGATCGAATATGGAATTGTAACGGAAGAAAAATTCGCTGAAAAATCCGATAAATTCACTTTATATCCCACTGTAGACGGCAAGTATTTCTTATGGGATGAATTAACCGAAAAGATCAAGCCTCTGCAAACAGATAAAGACGGTAAACTGATCATTCTTTATGCTTCCAATGCCGATGAGCAGCACAGTTATATTCAGTCTGCACAGGACAAAGGCTATGAAGTTCTTCTTTTAGACTCTCCTATCGTTCCTCACGTGATCCAAAAGCTTGAAACTTCAAAAGAGAACATTTCTTTTGCAAGAGTAGATGCAGACCACATCAACAATCTGATCAAGAAAGATGAACCTGTTATTTCTAAATTGAATGACACTGAAAAAGAGTCTTTGAAAAGAAATGTAGAGGAAGCGATAAAAGATGTGAAGTTCACTGTACAATTGGAAGATCTTGACAGCAATGACGCTCCATTTACGATTACCCAACCGGAATTCATGCGCAGAATGAAAGATATGCAGGCAACAGGTGGCGGCGGAATGTTCGGAATGGGCAACTTCCCTGAAATGTATAACCTTGTGGTGAATTCCAACAGTGAGCTTGCCGGTCAGATCCTGAAAACTGAAAATACAGAAGAAAAGGAAAGCATGATCAAATACGCATTAGACCTGGCTAAACTTTCCCAAAATCTCTTGAAAGGAAAAGAACTGACAGATTTTATTCAAAGAAGTTATAAGCAATTG
>JAFAAJ010000144.1 GCA_023426625.1 Bacteroidota bacterium | reverse complement strand
ATCATACACCACTCCATAATGGTGATATTGATGAGGCCATAGCGGATGAGGGACAATATATTCAGAATGCAGGACTTATTTTGATACATCCGTTCATTAAAACTTTTTTTGAACATTGTGATCTTCTGCATCCGGAAACTCATGAACTCACCGATCCTGAATTATGTGCTCATCTTTTACATTATGTCGCCACCGGAAAAATAAATGCTCCGGAATACGACATGACCTTTGAGAAATTCTTGTGCAATATTCCGTTGAACCAAACGATCAACAGGCATATCAAGCTTTCTCGTAAGCATAAAACCCAGGCGAAAAATGTAATAGAAAGTGTTCAGCACAACTGGAGCCCGATGAAAAAATCATCAGCGGCATTATTACAAAATGAGTTTTTCCAGCGTTCGGGAAAGCTTGTGGTGAGTGATTTCGATTATACTCTTACCGTAGAACGAAAAGCACAGGATATTTTACTTGATAAACTTACGTGGGGAATCGGCCTCATCAAATTACCATGGAAAGAAAAATTCCTGTTCGTTAATTGGTAATAAATCTTTATGACCTGTTGATCCGGTAAAACTCGGACAAACAGGTTTCTATTAAAAAAAACACATGTACTGAGCATTTCCTGCTCGCAAATCATTCAAATTACAATTACAATCAATTATGAAGTCAAATCACGATGAAAGATCATTAATGACCATAAAAATTAATGAAAAAACAGAGACAACCAATCATTCATATCATACACAGGATATAAACCACGATTCCTTAAATGAAGAGATGAAATGGCTGGAATCTCTCATTGAAATGCGATGCAGAGAATTGTTTTTAGAGGATGAAACAGATTGGGAAATGGTTCAGGAACTTCCCGAAATGCCAAAACCAGAAGACAATTCCCCTTACTCGACCACTATAAACACACTCCGGCTTACAGCTATAGACCGGGTAATTTTGGCATTAGGAATTGCTTCGGCTCAATATCCTTCTATATTAAAAACATTTGTACAAATAGAAGAAAACAGCAATGCTTTTGCGATAGAAGCCGGCGGCGAATACAATAAAGTGAACCGCAGCTTTAAGCCCACTTTCCAGACCGCCCTGTTTCTACTTGCCGGCAAAGATCTGTCATTATGGTCATGCTACAGTACACAGCTCATCAACGGAAGTGTATTATTACAGAATGATATCATTTATAACCGTTCTTCGGCAGAATTTATTCAGGGGAAAATAGAAATAGACACCGCTTATCTCAACTATTTTTTATCAGGAAAAAAACCTCAGCTGGATCATGGTTCCTACTTCCCGGGAAGACTTTATACTTCTTCTCTTACGATGGATGACATCATTTTGGAAAGTAATGTAAGAGAACAGATAAAACCCATCGGACATTATATAAAAGCATTGGAAAACGGCTTTTTCAAAAATAATGAGCACAGTTTTAAACCCGGTTTTATTGCTCTATTCTATGGTGCACCGGGAACAGGGAAAACGATGCTTGCCGGGATACTTGCCAATACGTATGGTATTGATATGTACCATGTAGATCTCTCACAGGTTGTAAGCAAATATATTGGTGAAACGGAGAAAAATCTGGAAGTCCTGTTCAACAGATTGCAGGGTAAAAACTGCATGCTGTTTTTTGATGAAGCGGATGCATTATTTGGAAAACGATCTGACGTAAAAGATGCTCATGACCGCTACGCCAACCAGGAAGTCTCTTATTTGTTACAGAGAATAGAAAAGTTTGACGGATTAACCGTTCTCGCCTCAAATTTCGAAAACAATATGGATGATGCCTTCAAGCGGCGTATAGATATCTCCGTTAATGTCATAAGACCGACCGAAATCACCAGAGAAGCACTCTGGAAACATTATTTACCTAAAAATGTGACCTTCGAAAGTGACGAACTTTTAAAACATTTGGCTAAAGAATATTCCTACACCGGTGCCAATATCCGCAACATCATGAAAAATGTAGCCATGGCATTACATGAAAACGACGAGACCATTATTACATATCCGTTACTAAGTACCTATTTAACCATAGAAAACGAAAAAGCATTTGGAAAAAACCAGTCCCGTCTCAGTCCGTTTGTACAAAAGTCGGAATAGCAGTTCAGTACCGCATCATACATTCATCTAATAACCAATAACATGAGCAGACATAAAAAAACATTTGCGCCGAGGAGCACCAGATCCGATGCGCAAAATCACCATAAAGACGAAGAAAAAAAATATCAGGAGATTACCAATCAGGATGTCAGAACTTCTCTT
Source organism: Bacteroidota bacterium (assembly GCA_023426625.1). Taxonomy (GTDB): domain Bacteria; phylum Bacteroidota; class Bacteroidia; order Flavobacteriales; family Weeksellaceae; genus Chryseobacterium. The sequence goes on along the minus strand of JAFAAJ010000144.1, from coordinate 4,079 downwards.
TCAAAAGGAGAAGTCACACAACTTACTTATAATCTTTTTAGGAACAAAGCATTCTATAAAATAGAAAAAGGTTCTTCCGTAATAAAGTTTTCAGACCGAGGACTGCATGTTTTAGTTCTCAATAATCTACTCAATAAATTAGGGTACAAAACGTCTGAAAAGGAAGCTTTTTTCCTGCACGATACAAGATCTGCACTGATCAGTTTCCAGCGCAGGAACAGCATTACTCCTTCCGGAATTTTTAATAGAGAAACTTTATTGAAAATGGATAAACAGTTGAAAACTTCCGGTAATAAAAAGAAAAGCACACTTTCGGTATCTCAACGTGCAAAAATGTTATATGACGCTTTTGAACATAGAACCTGGGGATTTTTAGCAGGAACTGATGAAGATAAAGTGTTCAAAGCGTTAGACAAGCTTACTTACGAAGACAGATTTGAACTTATCGACTATTACAGCAAGCACTATAAACCTAAAAGAAAAGCCGGCTTAATACAAGATTTATATAAAGAATTAGATGATAAAGACTTATACAAAGCCATCCGATTGCTGTATGCAAACTATGAGGCTCCGGAAATAAAGTCTGAACCCGAACCGAAGCCGGCACCCAAAGGTTATGAACTGCAAGAAGTTGTTATATATGCAACAAGACCTTATCCATGGATCAAAACTAAAACCGATTATACCATAGAAGGAGAATCCATAGAGTTTGACTGTGCTTATCAATATGAAAGACCTATTATGTATCCAACAGGAAAAGCTCCCAAACTTCCAATGGTCGTAAGAAAAGTATTGGTACATGTTGATAATAAAGTATATAACCTATACAGCTATCCTTCAAAAAAAATAAGAACATTTAGTCAGGACGGATCTGTGATCAGTCAATTTTCTATCAACCCCCGTCAAACCGGTGAATATACATTTGTATTTATAATAGAAAACACATCTACAAAAGAATTTGTTGCGTATACTAAAAAACACCGTGTTAAATCCCTTAAAGAGGCAGCGTCAGACGAATTAAAAGAAAATAAAGTTCAAAAATATTCAGATTTCAGACAACAGGTGGCTTATGTGGACTTCAACCTTTCTAAAGGTGCCTATAAGGATCAAAAGACTAATCCGAATTTCTATATTAAATCTGAATCTAAAAATCCTGCAGAAGTCGGAGCTGTTTATGCTGACTTTATTCCGCACCTTTATTTTTCTGTTAAAGGAAAACCTATTCCTAAAGACCATCATTATTTTTGGTTTGCAGAGATCAACACTCCTAAGGAAATGGCGGATGGAGCCAGTGCATTATTAGGAGTTCAGTACAGTAAAGATGCAAATGTGCATGGCTACAAAAGAGGGGAATATTTCGGCAAAGATGGCTGGAATATGAATTCTTCACATGAAAAAGCAGCGTTCTTGGGATCATTCACCGGAGTTTTCACCATACATTGTATGGTTTTAGATAAAAATAACGAACCAACAGGAATACAGGCATCTTACCGACAGGTTGTTCTTCCAAAAGAAGAGTACAAAGCGCTCCAAAACTTCAGAGAGTACAAGAGAAATATTGATAAAAGCTTCAATTCCATTCTTCCGAACACTGCATTGGCATTAAATGCTGTAGCAGTAAACGAAAAAACAACAGAAGCCATTCCTCTGAATTTATTCTTAGGAAAAGGCAAAACAAATCCAAAAAACTATGTATTAGTAGACCTTACACCGGGTGTAGAGCATCAACGTACCTATGTAGGAAGCAGTATAAAAGAGCTGTTTAAAGATTTTGACAGCAAAAACACTTATCCGGACGGAATGCTGGCTTATGAAATTCCGGCAAATGGTTTGGGTTATCCTAAATTAAAGGGCAGCTTCACCACAGATGGAGCTTCGTTCTGGGAAGAGCTTTCCAGCGAAGCAGGGTGGGCATCTTTAGGTCTTGCGGTAGCGGGATTGGTCGCTTCCTTTACTCCTGCAGCTCCTATTGCTCCTTTCCTATTTATAGCTTCAGGAGCTACAGGTGCAGCTTCGGGAACGGCAAGCATTATCGATAAAGTGCAGAAAGGAACTCTTACCAACCAAACCCTTGCCTTAGATGTTATTACCATAGCTTCCAGCTTTTTGGGTATGGCAGGTTCGCTGTCCAGCATTGTAAAAACAACATCAATTATAAAAATTTCGGCAACCGGAATGCGGTATATTATCTTAACGGACTTCGCACTCAATGGTACTGCCACCCTCATGATCACCTATGACGGTTTAGAAAGTATACGGGCTATTCAGGATAATAATAACATGACAACAGCTCAAAAAATTGATGCAATCGTTAAAATTTTAGGACAGCTTACATTAGCTTCCGGACTTCTGGTACTAAGCAGCAAAAACTTAAAAGGCGCAGAGCTAGACAATTTTCAGAACGCTAAAAAAGAGAATTCAAAAAAATCATTTAATCCGGAACAGCATTCAGAATTTATTGATACTCCTGAGAATTTACCTCGCGGAAAAACACCGAAAGTCATCAGCAAAACATCTCAGACACCAAAAGTTGAAAGTGTATATAAACTGCCTAGCTTCGAGAAATTCGTTGAAACTGTTGATGGCGGCTTCCCTTCTGAAGAAATAGCAAAGCAGGCTTATGATTTATTTAAAAGCAAAAAATGGCAACAGCTGGAGCAACTGTTTAAGGAGCATAAATTAAATGATAACTGGCCACCAAACCGTGGAGCCTCCGGTACAATAGAAACCACATTAAAGAAAGACGGTGTTATTGACAGATATGGCGGATGGATAGATGATAATGGAAACTTTCAGGATAAAGGAACCTTTGCAGGAAAAGACGGAACGCCATATTCAGATAGGGCTCTGCCGAAAGGGACGGATAACAAGCCATATACCAGATATGAAATATTGAAAGATATTCCTGGTGTGAATGAAGGTGAAATAATTCCATGGTTTGGTGAAAAAGGTGGAGGTATTCAATATGAACTCCCTGCATCCATCAATGATTTAATAAAAGAAGGATATATAAAACCTATCAGTAAATCACCAAAAAACACTAAATTAGTAGGACAAAAATCCATTGAAGAAACAGAAGAAAACTTAATACATACTAAGAATGAAGTAGATGTCACTGCAAAATTAAAAGAAGAAACGATTATTCATGATGCTGTAAAGAAATCTGAAACGGAAATTAAAGTTCTGAAATCACCGGAAACCAAGTTTGGTAAAATAAGAATGGCGTATGAATATTACAAGCAACTTGGATGGGACAACAGTAGAATTCAATCCCATTTAGACGGAATCGATTTTACAAAACCAGTGGAATTAATAGAGTTGCCTAAAAACAAGATAACTTCTCAATATCAGGCACCGGGTGGTAAAAAAGGGAATTATTTTGCAGAACCGGATGCCAAAGCCACTGAGCTCGGAATTAATCCTTATGCAGAAACATCATCGGGAATAGTAGAGAAAACAAAAGCTTTATATACAACCGATCAAAGCATTATAGTGCTAAAATCCACAGCAAGAAGCGGAATAAATGATACCTGGTCTGTACCTAGCCAAAAACCGTATAAGACAAAGGGTGAAGGAATTCAGTATTTTACAATAGATAACTCAGTATTTATACCTATAGAACAATAGCTAAAATGACAACAGAACAAGCAATACAAAAAATTGAAAAAGCATTAGACAGATCTTTTGAACTTTTTTCTCAGGATTCAGATTGGCAGCCAATTATTTCCACCAGAAACCAACTGGATTATTTAAAAAATGTTTTGGAAGGAAAAAGCGACAGATCAAAATTAGATGAAATAAATATCGGATTAATTTCAGTAAGAGAATTTGAAAATAATTATGATGATTTCGCTAATATGATCTACGAAGTGGTGGATATCGTTAAACTATTAAAAAAGAACAGGTTATAAAATACTTCCGGCTCACCTGCTGAAAAACAAATGAACTACAAGAATACCTTCTTATCGGAAAATGAAATCTATGCGAGATATTCCATGGGTTTTATAGCCGTGAAAAACTTTGACTGTAGAAAACTACAAAATGCATTCGGAGTCTTAATTTGAATATTGGAATATGCC
>JAFAAJ010000076.1 GCA_023426625.1 Bacteroidota bacterium | reverse complement strand
GAAATTATACTTATTTAAGTTATATAAAACAAAAAAAATACTAATTTAGTTTCAAAGCCCAAGAGGAAGTAGGCTCTGCTGGGGAGCAACCTACCAGCAATAGGCTTTTAGATATACGGAAAGGGAGCCCCAAAAGGTCTCCTCTTTTTATTTCCGGTATCTTGTATGGCTAAGAAAACCCTCTCTTAATTTGTAGCGATTCTATTGTTTTAGCACATGTTAATTGAGGTAATTTTCTTTTTTATACAAAATAGCTTTTTCAAGTCCCCAATTATTGACCTTTAAACTGAGCGTATCAACTTTCCAATTTACAAGATTTTCTGCTAACATATTTTCCAATTTATAAATTCCAGGAGTTTCACTATCGGTGAATTCATAAGTTTTACTTGCTGTAATTATTTCATATCCACTTTGTGATTCATGCTTCAAAACTGGAATTCTAAAAAAATAAACCTCAAGTATTTCTTTCCATTTTATAAATTCTGTTTTATTGTTGTATTTTATATAGAAACCATCATGTTTATATTCAAATATTCCGTCAAAATCTTCAAGTTTGTTATTTTCTTCTTCGATAAGTTGATATTCATCCTTAGTTTCTGTTGGATTTGTAAGTTTAGCATATGAAAAAGCAATACCAATTAAGCATATTAATACTAGAGCGTAGGCAATACCTTTATTTTCGAAATCTGAATATTTAAATAGAATAATACACAGAGCAATTATACTTGAAATTAAAATAGATTTTTCCATAAACTTAAAACTAATGAAAATAAGTGAAATGTAAATGAAAAAAACTCGTTAACTCAAATAAGAAGAAAGGATTTCAAATTCAATAGCTCCCACATTCACAATGTAACCTTTGGCAAGGGTTATAATTTTTTAATGTTAACAAGCCAATATTTTCTGTCTAGATCATATTTATTAAACTCATGAAGATTTACTATTGACCACCTAAAATCGGTTCCACTACTATCGCTGATTTTGATTTTATAAGAATCAATTTTATTAAAAAATTCATGCCGAAAAATTCAGGACATCTTACAATAATTGGAATTGATTTTTTGTTGTAATTTCTAATTTTTGATTCCAAAATTTCAAATTCTATTAAAGTTGCAGAAGCAATATATCCACAATGTGGAGGCATTTTAATATCATTAATTATTCTTCCGATAAATTCATTAGCTTTTAGTTCGGATGGAGAATAATCAAATGTATAATCTGAATTTAAAGCCAAAGTTTTATCATTCCCATTTTCGTATTTTCCGGAATTTTTTTCCTGAGCATTTGAAAATGTAAGAGTAGAACAAATAATACTGTATATAAATTTATCATATAATTATAATAATGAGTTTTGGAGCATAAAGATAAAGTTCAATAGCAGTACAAAACTTCAAGTTTTTCTTTATTTTTATCAATACTGTTAAAATTAAAAACGTCAAAATGAGCATTATAGTCTGAATAATAAAAACAGGATAAAGAAAGTTAGGATTAGCATAACGATATCCAAAACTAATGATAGACACGGGGAATGTTATCAATAATCCCAATAAAGACCATTCACCATAAAATGGATCAGCAGGATAAACAGAGCAAACAGATAATGTGCCGAATCCAACATATAACAACGCAATGTAAAACGCCAATTTTCGGTTTCGAAGATAATTTATCATATTTTATTATTTCTGTAATTGTCTAATAACGATTGATGCTTAAATCCGGAAAATTCAATTCAATCCAACCGTAAGGTTAAAGTTGTACTTCTTTTAACAGATGAGAATTTTTTAGCTATCCATCAATAGTTTCTCCGTTATTAGGTATTAAAATTTTAGATTCCAGCTGATTTTCTTTCAACACTTTTAATAGGTTCCCAACTTGAAGTTCTCACTAATTTTAAATTCTGTCATTCCGGGAACATTCAAGTGGGGATTCTGATGACAATTTATAATTAAATAACCTTTTCGCTCTCTTTCCAAATTTCTACAATGGATAAAGTGTCTGAAATATTTTTTGTAGGATTTCCTTTTACTAAAACTAAATCAGCTCTCAATCCAATGGCTATTCTGCCTCTGTCATCCAAAGAAAATCGTTTTGCTGTCACAGATGTTGCTGCTCTAAGAGCTTCGATAGGCGTTAAGCCAGCTTCTACCAATAATTGCATTTCGTGATGTACACTTACTCCATGAGCCAGACCGCCCAGATGAGGCATAGGTACTGATACATCTGTACCGACCAGAATATCTACTCCGGCATCGTGTAAATCTTTCACATTACTGAAATTATCTTCCATTTTGCCGGAAGGGAAGGTGTGGAAGCATGAACACAGGGTGTTTTTCCACTCATCGGACAATTTATAGTCTACTCTTTCATCGTGCGCTAATTGACAGGCTGAGTTTCCAATTATCGATGAGTTAAGGACCAAACACGGGACTACAAATATTCCTTTGTCTGCGATAGATTTAATGAGATCAGGTGTCCAGGACGGGCGATCAATGAAAAGATGTGCCAAACCGTTTACACCGACTTCAACAGCTGTTTTTGCCGCTTCAGCTGTTAATACATGTGCAATTGCAATTTTTCCCAATTTGTGAGCTTCATCAACAGCCGCTTTTAATACTTCAGGCTTTAGCATAGGTAATCCTGGGGCATTCATTACTGTTCCTTCTTCAATCATTATTTTGAAGTAATCTGCGCCGTTTTTTATCTGTTGATGAACAAATTCTATTGCTCCTTCTTTAGTCGTAACATCTATGTTTGTTCCATCTTCTTTTTCTCTTTCTTCAAAGGTCGCAAGGAATTCTTTTTTTTCTTGCTCAGTCATTTTCTCCATCTTTTTTAAGATGAAACCGGGTATACCTTCTTCTTTGGGTATTAATTCATCAGGATGTCCTCCCGGAGCGGTTAAAGCCATACCTGAAGATCGTACATCAGCAATATTGCTTTTGTCTTTAAGCTGTAGCTCTCTGCCTTTTTTAGTCATCCCACCCTGCATTTCCAGTTCGGTGGTTACCCCAAATTGTATGGCGTCTCTAAGTGAATCTTCGGAAGTGTGAACATGAGCATCTATCAATCCCGGAATTAAAGTACATCCCTCTCCATCAATAATTTCTGCATCTGTAGGAACTTCATCAGATACATTAGTAATGATTCCATTTTGAAATGTGACGTTTTTCCTGCCTAAATATTCAATCCCATCAAATATATCTGCATTTACAATTACCTTTTTGTTTTTCATTATTTTACAGTTTATAATTAATGGTACAAAATTATTTTTTCGGAATTGTAGATAATTGTATAAATCGGTCGTTTTTTTTTT
>JAFAAJ010000067.1 GCA_023426625.1 Bacteroidota bacterium | reverse complement strand
GGTGAATAGTGAATTGAGCGATGCAGTTATCAATACTGAAAATTCACAGGCTTAAGCAAATTAACCATTGACATTATAATAACTCTATCAGTCGAAATTTTGAGGCGGATTCTTATCATTCTTTCCTTTATTTAGGATGAAAAGACCTATTGATAAACCTATAACTCCAGCAAAAGCAGTCAGAAGAGCTCTTTTTAGTTTGTCCGGAAGATCATTCCCTATATAATTCATTAAGAAAAGAATGACAAACGTGATAACTGAAATAATGATATGATTTTTTCCGAATAATTTCATGTCTATTTTATTTTATAAGAGATCATTACACCGCCTCTATACGGAAGGATTTCTCCGCTTTTATTCCAGCCTTCAGCCACATCGTAGCGTTTTCCGGTGGTACGGTCATATCCTTTATAGAGATCCTGAGAGGTTCCGATTGTTCCGTAGAGGTCAAGTTTCCAGTTCTCAGACAGGTTGAATTGATACCCAAGTGTTACCCCAAAAATAAAAGAATAACCTTTCTGATAGAGATTTGAGTTAACAAATTCTTCACCCGTATTTTCATTGATAAAAAGCTTATCATTCCAGTAGTTCCACTTTTGAAGAACAAAATGTGAAGTTGCCAGATTGGCCCCTATATACCAACGGTCAAAAGCTTCTTTGAAATAATATCTTCCTTCCACAGAAAGAGAATAATATTGCAGTTCATGACCTCCAAAAGATTTCCAGGGAGAAATAAATACATCTCCTTGTAAAGTATATTTTTTACTTAATTGTTTTTCAACACCAACATTTAGAATTCCTATAGGGGCAAATAATGCATTCCCTTTGATGTATATACTTTTTTCCTGTTGTTCCAGTTCCTGAGCATCAAGGTTTCCTATAAATAATAAAGAAAAAGCGCTGGTCAGAAATTTATATTTCAACATACATTATTTGATTTGTAGTAATAATCCTTCTGCAAGAGCAGAATCTTTGTTCGCCTGTACGGCAATATTTTTGGACATTTCAGCAAATGTTTTTGCCATTTCCTTGTTCCCGGTAAGGAAGTATAGCTTTGCCAGAATATAGGTGTTTTCAGAAGTTTCCCCTCTCATTACAGATTTTTCTGCCCATTCAACCGCTTTTTTTAAAGAAGCCTGAGTTTTTACATTGTCCGAGAATACCCATGCCGCTTTTAACAATTCATTGGTATCAAACGAATCAGAGTTTTTATAGTATTCTAAAGCTGCTTTTTCATATTCAGCGAAATTACCGTTCTGCTCATAATACCCCAGCTTGATTTGATTCAGCCTTCTTCTTGCTTCATCTTTTCCTACTAAGGGTTCTGCATTTTTTAGGAAATATTCATCATTGATTCTTTTGTTCTGCAGATCCAGAGATTCCTCAGCTATTTTGGATAACTTAAGCTGATTTCCGAATTCTGTATAGGTGTTTTCCGGCAAAAACTTAATAATTTCGGATTTTCTGTCTATGAACACTTTATAATTTGGGTCTTCCACAGATTTCAGAAAAAATAAAAGATAACTCACATCATCTTTTGAAAGCTCTTCGTTTTTCTTTTTATTCTCAAAATATCTTTCAGAAGCCTTTTTGGCAAACTCAAAATCTGTACTGGAATTCAGCTTTATGATATTGATCAAAAATTCAGGATCTTTTTCTCCTTTTGCAAAACGGTCTTTCAGAGAACCTTTTTTGTTGTTGGGAGAGTTTACTTCTTTTGCCATTGCAAGAAACGGACTTTCTTCCATATATCCCATATTTTGAGAGATGAGCTCACCGTCACCATTCAGGAAAAGATAAGTAGGGTAGGATCTTACCCCATATTTGGCTGCAATATCCCTTCCTTCGCCTTTTTCCATGTCAAATCTTGCATTCACGAAGTTGGCATTATAATAATCGCTTACAGATTTTTTTGTAAAAATATTCATCTCCATCATTTTGCAAGGACCACACCATGCAGCATAAGCGTCTATAAAAACGATCTTATTTTCTTTTTTGGCTTTAGCAATAAGGTCTTTGAAAGGTAAATCCTGAAAGTGGATTTCATCCTGAGCAAGAATAATAATAGAGAAAAAAATAAATAATCCAGAAATGATCTTCTTCATTTTCAATAAAATTTCTAGGCGAAGATAGTTAATTTCTTAAATATAGGAGGTGCTTTTTATTCAATTCATTCATTAGTTCGAATTGATTACAATTTTGTTGTTACTGAATTCAGCTATGGTAAATAATAGTATTTTTTTGTGAATTATAAAAATTAATTTTTCCTTTCTTTTGATAACCATATCTCCACATTCCATTTACTCATGGGTAATGGAATTATAATCTTTTACCTCAAACCATACCGTTTCATCAGTGGGAGGGAATTTCTATAACTCAATTACAATCTTAATTTGCTAGAAGTTTATGCTTGTTTTTGTTTATGCTGCTTCATTTAAGCATGAAATAAATAATTACAAAACAAAAAACCACCTTTGTTAAGGTGGTTTTGTGGTTTCTCCAGGAATATTTTAACGACTGTAAGTATCTGGTTACTATTATATTTTAATTTTTAATGTGTCAATTTTGTGTCAAATTTCATTATTTTTCACTCTTTTTATATAGTTCTAACATCTCTCTAAGTAGTATAATTTCTCTTTTTAACGCTTCATTTTCTGTATGCAGCAACTCGTTACTATGTATTACTTGACTTACGCTGGAATTATTGTCTCCTACTTTTTGGATGCCAACAGTATTTCCATTTCCATGATTGTTAATGTTAATAGTTAAATCCTTTTCTCCTAAGCCTAATATTAACCAATTGGGGCTTATATTGAGTTGAGAGCAAACATTATATAAAAACTGAAATCCCGGAAAAGAGGTTCCATTGATGTAATTAGAGATTGAAGTATCGCTTGACCCTACACTTTTGCCAAATTTAGTAGCATTACCTTCAAATAATTCTTCCGATATCATTTTAATCCGTTCTTTTAATTCGTTCATTTTCAGTTATATAGTTTGAATGTTAGCTTTAATTAGAATAATAATTTGGATAATTCAAATTATTATTCTAATTTTGTCCGTATAATTGTTACGGAAATTTTGTCCGTAAAAATATGAAATAAATATGAAATATTTTTTATCTAAAAA
>JAFAAJ010000029.1 GCA_023426625.1 Bacteroidota bacterium | reverse complement strand
CAAACGGCGGTGTAGGTTCTGCTCAAGCAGCAGGAAACTATGCAGCGGCTTTCTATCCGACTCAATTAGCTATCGAAGAAGGATATGAGCAAATTATCTGGACAGATGATGCTACTCACGAGTATTTTGAAGAAAGTGGCACAATGAACGTTTTCGTTAGAATTAATGATACGATCTATACTCCGCCAACTTCTGAGAAGATTTTGGATGGTGTTACCAGAGACAGCTTTATCCAATTGGCTAAGAAAAGAGGTATTGAAGTAAAAGTTGAGCCAATTCCTGTAAAAACGGTGGTAGAAGCTCAGAAGAACGGGACTTTAAAAGAAGTTTGGGGAGTAGGAACAGCGGTTGTAACTACAGTTTTCCAGGCTCTAGGATACCAGGGAGAAAAATTGATGTTACCTACACTTTCTGATGAAGAAAGCTATGCAGTAACTCTTAAAAATGATTTGGTGAACATTCAGACTAACAAGGCTGAAGATCCATTCGGATGGAGAGTATTGGTAGAGAAAAATGTTCTTGAAACAGTTTAATTTACATTAAAATATAAGTAAAGCCGGGAATCCCCCGGCTTTTTTTGTTGATTGTTTTGAAAGATTCTTTAGGTTTCCATGGAATTAAAATGATTATTCTTAAGATTTTGCGAGAATGTTGAAGATTTTGTTTCAATAAGTGCATGCAAGTTTTGTGATTGATTTCCGAAATGTGTATTTTCGCAAAGATTTATGAAAAAAATACTCTTTATATCCATATTGGGATTGTTATTCAGCTGCAACCGAAACTCGCAGGCTCATCCTCCTGTAGGTGGGGTTCTGAGTCAGAAGGATCTTGATGTTTCCAAAGAGAGGATGAAAAATCTTAATACTTTGGAACGTAAACATATGCAGGAATGGATCAACACCCAGTCTGTAAAATATTATCCAACTAAGCTTAATTACTGGGTAAATGTAGACGGTTTTGATAGCAGAGAGAAAAGACAGGATAATACACTGATCTCTTATTCTTATGATCTGTATGATTTTGACCAGACTAAGATCTATGATCAGTCCATTGAAAGAAGAGATGCCAAATTTGGACATTTTGAAGAATTGAAAGCGGTAGAAAATGCTTTGCGTTTTATCCATGATGGTGAGGAAGTTACTCTTTTGGTACCGTCTTCTTTAGCGTATGGAACGTATGGAGACGAGAAGAAAATTGATAACGATGTACCTTTAATTATAAAATTAAAAGCTCTATAAATAAAATGAAATTGTTTAACAAGAATATAATTCTGGCAGCGGCAAGTATTTCGCTGATGAGTTGTACACCAATTTATAAAAAAATGAACGTAGACAAAGAAACTTACGAAGGTCTTAATGACGGACTTTATGCAAATCTTCAGACAACGAAAGGGAATATGATCGTGAAGTTTGAAGACAAGAAAGCTCCAGTAACTGTGGCAAACTTTATAGGTCTTGCAGAAGGGAAAATTGAAAACAAAGCTAAGCCTAGTGGAGTTCCTTTTTATGACGGAACCATTTTCCACAGAGTGATCAAAGATTTTATGATTCAGGGAGGAGATCCACAGGGAACAGGAATGGGAGATCCCGGATATAAATTCGAGGATGAAAGAAATGACCTTAAACATACAGGAAAAGGAATTTTATCGATGGCGAATTCCGGACCTAATACAAACGGTTCTCAGTTCTTCATCACAGAAGTGGCTACACCTTGGTTAGACGGAAGACACACGATCTTCGGTAAAGTGGTAAAAGGAGAGGAAGTAATTGATGCCATTGCAAATGTAGAAAAAGGAGCTCAAGACAAACCTGTAACGGATGTGGTTTTAGAGAAAGTTTCTGTTTTCAGTAAAGGAGACGAATATAAAAACTACGATGCTGCAAAAGCTTTCAACGAAGGAAAATCTAAAATTGCTGAAAATAATAAAGCGTTCATGGCTAAAGAAGAAGAGGAGAGAAAGAAAAAAGAAGAGGAATTCAAAGCGAATCAGCTGAAAATGGTTGAAGATTTGAAAGCTGGAATGCAGCAAACAGAATCAGGTTTATACTATAAGATCACTAAAACAAGTACAGGAAAGGCTCCAAAAGCCGGAGACAAAGTATCGGTACATTATGCAGGGAAATTAGTGGACGGAACTGAATTTGATTCATCTTTCAAAAGAAATGAACCTCTTGAGATTCCTATCGGAATGGGAAGAGTGATCAAAGGATGGGATGAAGGTATCCTTTTATTGAAGGAAGGAGAAACGGCAACTTTATTGATCCCGCCTGCAATGGCTTACGGTGAAAGAGGTGCAGGAGGAGTGATTCCGCCAAACGCATGGTTGGTTTTCGATGTAGAGCTTGTAAAAGTACACTAATTGAAACAAAATAACTGAAGCCATCCGAAAGGGTGGCTTTTTTTATACGATTTAGGTTAAACTGTAACGTTCTCACTGGTTTTTCGACTGATGTATTAATATGTTAGGAAAGCATAAATATCTCTTCTATGAAGCATATTAAAATCTATAATTATCTATAATGAAAACCAAATTACTTCTGTTTTTACTCGTTCTGTCATCGTTTATTTCTTTTGCGCAGACAAAGGTTAATCCCGATGACGCGGCAATTAAGAAAAACCTGGCTTATTTTTCAAACAGTCTTAAATCCAAAAATATAGACCAGGCGGTAAATTGCATTTATCCTAAATTATTTACAGTCATTCCAAAAGAACAGATGCAACAGTTGCTGAATATGACTTATAATAATCCGTTGATAAAACTTGAAATTAAAGATTTTAAATTCGGAAATATTGGGAAAGCAGAGCTTATAAACGGAGAATATTTTTCTATTGCTAATTATTTTTTCCAGTTGAAATGGGATGTTGCTTCCATGAATGATGAAATGAAAAAAACGATCAGTAATGCTTTAATGACGCGTTATGGTAAAAATAATGTGAAATATATGGCAAACGAAGGTTCCTATCTAATCAATGCTAATATGAAAGCCTGTGCGGTTTCCAAAGACAGAAAATACTGGAAGTTTATCATCCTTGAAAAAGAATATAAAAATCAGTTGATCAAAGTTCTGCCTAAGCAAATTCTTGATAAAATTTAACATCAATCATATTCTAAGCTGCCGAAAGGTGGCTTTTATTTGGAACGAATCAGAAATAATAAAAACACTATTTTAGTATAAAATAATCGCCATGAAGAAATTTTTACATTTAATCCTAATTTTATGTGTAATCACTACATCAGCTCAGGGAAAAAAGTTTTTTGAGGACGGAGAAGTGCAGCTTAAAAATTCTGTAGAAAAAATCAATTTGCAGTATGTAAACAGGCTGCCTTTCGTAAAGGTGAGCATAAATGGGAAACCATATAATTTTCTCTTTGATTCCGGAGCACCTACAGTCATTTCAAATACAATTTATAATGAATTGAGCCTTAAAAAGAAGCATAAAAGCAATGTAAGAGACTCTCAGAAGAATAAACAGGAGCAGATTTTTACTCAGCTTCCTGAGATGATCATTGATAATGTGGTTTTCAGGAATATCGGAGCTGTTGTGATGGACCTCAATAATTCAGAACTGGGATGTTTCAGAATTGACGGGATCATTGGAGCTAATCAGATGGCAAAGCTGTTCTGGAGAGTAGATTATTCCGAGAATTCCCTGGAAGCGACCAAAGACCTCTCAAATTTTGATTATCAAGGCTATGAAACTGTAATTCCTTTTGATTCAAAAGTACAGAAAACGCCGTTGATAAAAACAAAAATTCTGGATGAACAAGTGGAACTTACCTTTGATACAGGATTTACAGGAAGATTAAGGATTACTGGAAATACGTACGATCCGAAAAAAGTAAATAACAAAAGCGTAGAAACTTTCGGAATAAATGCAGTAGGGGCATTTGGAGCGGGAAAACCGGAGGTGGAACATATTTTCAGATCCAATGAAATCTCAATAGGGAATACAACCTTCATGAATGAGATTGTTATGACGGGAAACTCAAATCTGATCGGAAACGAATTCTTTGAAAATTTTATCTTCATTATGGATTGGAAGAATAGCAAGATCTATATGAAACGTATCAAAGAAAATCCTGCCAAACTTGAGTCGTTTGGTTTTGGCTACCGTTTTATTGATGCCAAGCCGGTTGTCTCTTATGTGTTTAAAGAAGAGAATTTTCCTCTTCATATAGGAGATTCCATTATCAGTATCAATAATGTGCCAATGGATAATTTAGATAAGAAAGAAGCATGTGAATATTTTATCAATAGGATTGAAAAAGACCTGCAAACGGTTGATCTTAAAATAAAACGAAACGGAAAAATCATAGAGCTTCAACTGAACAAAAAAGAATATTTAAATTAGCTTTAATCGATAAAAAACCGTCCTTAATTTAAAGAACGGTTTTTTCTTGATAATATTAAGATTTGTTTTGAATGTTCTCGTTGATATGAAATCAGGCCACTTAGTAAAGTTTCAAGTCTGCATCAATTAAAAGAAGTGCTAAATGATAGCCATTTTGCAGAGAAGGAAAGTATAAGGGAACTGATTCTTTTTATTCATTTGTGTGTTTGTTGTTTAAAAGTAACCATTACCGTGCCAAAATTCAGTTAAAATATGAATGGAATACATATCTCTAGGAATTGTAAAATATTGAATATTAATTATTTTTGTTTGTTGTATGGATTTTAAGAATTGATTATTTGTTTTTGATTTTATGGTAAAAATTATACTCTATTTGTAAAATTGTGGTTAATTTCACTTTTTTGAAAAAATTTATAAATTAAAACTTATAAAAAACAAAATCAGAGTAGGAATTTTCCTGCTCTGATTTAAGTATATTTGAATTAGTAAACTAGTCAACCTTTTTCAGTACTAGTCATTACCAGTTTTTATCAACCATGAAAATCATTTGGGTCATGGCTACTGCACCCAACAGAAGTTCTCTTTTGTTGACTTTGTCAAATGTATCTTCAACAGAGTGATGGTGATCAAAATACCTTTGCGTGTCTACAACAAGCTCTGCTAAAGGAATATCCAGTTTTTTCAAGGGAGAAATATCCTGAATGGCTTCTGTCTGCTCAAAATCATACACCCCATACGGAAGAAAATATTCTTTCCATGCAAAAACCAGTCTTCTTCTTTGGGGAGCCATATCTAATGAAAAACCTCTCGGAGAGTACCCCCCGGCATCCGTTCCTAAAGCAAAAATATGTTTTTCGTCTTTCTTTTTAACGTAAGCGGCATACATATCGCGACCTTGACCGCCGTTTTCACTGTTAGCGTATAAAACCACACGGATTGTATGATTGTTTTCAAAACCGAGAGCTTTGAGGGTTCTCAGGACTTCAATACACTGGACAACTCCTGTTCCGTCATCAATGGCGCCTTCTCCAAAATCCCAGGAATCGAGCTGTGCTCCTAGAACAATAACTTTAGAGTTCTTTTTACCCGGAATTTCAGCGATGATATTGGGATTTGTTGTTTCACCTTTGGATTGAGCAGTCATATTGATCTTTGCAGTGACCTTTTGTGTTTTCAACAGTTTTTCAAGCTCGTCTGCAGATCTTGCCCCAATAGATAAAGCCGGAATCTTTACCTTGTCATCCGGTTCATAATAAATCATTTTGGCATGAGGAGTGTCATCATTAGCTGTTGTTAATGATCGTATGATAAGTGCTTTAGCTCCTGTCTTAGCAATGACGGAAGCGGAAACCAGTTTGGATTTTGCTGCCTGTAAATAAGCATCACTTGTATTGATGATCTTAGGATCCATCTGGACATTCACGAAGACAATTTTGTCTTTCAGCTGTCCCAATGACAATTGATTGAGTTCGGTGGTGGAAGTAATTAAAACGATTTCCCCGATCAGATCTTTGCCTCCTGTACCTTCAGAATTTCCGAAAGATAGCATTCTGATGTTTTTCCAGTCTCCGTTTCCTGCTTTTATCTGTAAAGATTCCCGTCCTCTTATCCAGATCGGAGCTTTGGCTTCCTGTCGCCAGATCATTTCAATTCCTATTTCCTTAAATTTTCTTTCTGCCCATTCTACAGCCTTCATGTATCCCGGAGTTGCGCTGAAACGGGAGCCAACTCTTTTCGTTAATTCTCCAAGGTTTTCATATGCTTTTCCGTTAACCATGATCTCATCAGAAATTCTTTTGAACTCATCATGATAATTGAATTTGGCAACGGATGCTTTAGTGGTTTTTTTTTGCGGTCTTTTTTGAGAAAATAAAAATCCACCCAAAAAGAGTGGAAGGATCAGAATGAATATTTTTTTCATTTTTATTTACCTTTTTCTTTTTCCGTCTATAAAAGTAGGGAAAAATTAGTAATAAAACCTGAGTTTGAAACAAGGATTTTCCTTTGAATCAATCGTTATTTCAAGTATTTTTTATATTTAAACAGACGGAGTGACTTCTTCCGAATATCAAACCGGTTTATGATTTCATATCATACATCAGCAATGCAGTAATCAGTTTAGGCTCAATGAAAGTACATTTCGGAGGCATGCTTAGTTTAAGGTCCGAAATTTTGATCATATCATTAAAACTTACCGGGTATATTCCGAAACCAACCTTTCCTTCTCCATTGTCCACCTTTTCTTTTAAAAGATTGATTCCTTCAAGGCTTGAAGTTCCTTTTACATAGCTGATTTTTTCCGAGCTGTCAGGATCTTCTATTTTCAGAACACCTTTAAAGATATATTTATCCAAAAGATGGTGATCCAGGTTATCCAGAGACATTTCCGGGGAACGAAGATCGTGTTTTACGTGAAGTGAATAGAATTTACCGTCCAGATACATGGAAATATGGAACTTCTGAGAAGGGAAATATGGTGTTTCTCCTTTTTCGTGGATCAGAAAATATTCTTCTAAGGCTTTCAGAAATTCTTCACTTGAAAGACCGTTAAGATCCGTTAGAATCCTGTTATAGTCATGAATCTTGATCGATTGATTGGAAACGATGAAGCTATATACAAAATTATAAGGTTCTGTACCGTTATGTCTCTTATTCTTTTCTTTATGGTATTTTGCATTCAGAGCTGTGGAGCCGATTCTGTGGTGTCCGTCCGCAATGTAAAAAGAATCAATCTGATCAATAACCTCTTTGAACTGTTGAAGTTTCAAGCGATTATCAATTCTCCAGATCTTATGTCTGATCCCTTTAGAATCGATATGATTGAAGATGGGAACATTTTTTTCCTCATGATTCATCAATAATTCGATCTTGGAATTGGAAGGGTAGGTCAAAAGTACAGGTTCTGCCTGCAGATTCACCTTATCAAGATAATGTGCCAGTTTTTCTTTTTTCTGAGGAATTGTACTTTCGTGCCTTTTGATCTTTCCGTTCCAGAAATCTTCAATACTTGCCAAACCAAGCAATCCTCTGAAAACCTGTTTATTCGGGTAAATTTGCTCATAAAGATAATATGCCGAATTATCCTGAACCAGTTTTTTCTCTTCCAGGAGTTCTTCAAAAGTAGAACGTATTTTTCTTAAGTTTCGGTCAATATCTTTAGATTTACTTACTACATACGGTTTGATCATATGGATGTAAGTATCTTCCACCTGAGCTTTCTCTGCAATTTCTTCCTGGGTAAAATTATCCAATGGATGAGTAGGGAAAGTACTTTCCAGGTCTTTATGAGGTCTTATTCCGCGAAAAGGTTTAAAAACAGGCATATTATATTATATAGTTTCTTTTTTTAGCTTAATGATTTGTTCTGCAAGTTCGATCCCGATTTTTTCTTGTGCATCTACTGTATTTCCACCTACGTGAGGAGACAGCGATAATGCGGGATTCATCAGTAAAGGCAATTCCGGGTTAGGCTCGTTTTCAAAAACGTCCAATGCAGCACCGGCTACTTTACCGGATTCGATAAAATCAATCAAAGTAACTTCATTGATGACACCGCCTCTTGCAGTATTAACAATATAAACACCGTCCTTCATTTTTTCAAACTGAGGCGTGTCTATGATATATTCATGGGTTTTAGGAGTATTGATGCTGATGAAATCCGTATCCTGAAGGAAAGCATCCATATCATTGGTGGAAGTCACTTCAAACTCTAAGGACTGTCCGTCAAAAAAACTTAAAGTAAGGATTTCTGTTTTAGGTTTTCTTGTTAAAACTTTAACCTTCATTCCTAATGCAATCCCCATTTTCACCACTTCCTGTCCGATACTTCCAAAACCGATAACTCCTAAAGTCTTACCTGAAAGTTCATACGCATTGCTGAAAGATTTTTTCATGGCATTGAAGTGAGTTTCCCCTTCCAATGGCATCAATCTGTTCGATTCATGAAGAAATCTTGCCAACGAAAAGAAATGTCCAAAAACCAGCTCGGCAACAGATTTTGAAGATGCGGTAGGTGTATTGATTACTTTTATCCCTTTATTTTTGGCATATTCCACATCTATATTATCCATTCCGATTCCGCCGCGTCCTATGATCTTAAGACCTGGACAGGCATCGATAATGTCCTGTTTTACCTTGGTTGCACTTCTCACCAGAAGAACATCTACCTGATTGTCATTAATGAAATTAATAACATGATCCTGTGCAACACGGTTGTTCAGAATTTCTATTCCTGCTTCTTTTAAAGCCTGTTCTCCTGCTTTTGAGATTCCGTCGTTAGCTAAAACTTTCATGGTTTATATTAGATTCAAAGATTAAAAAAATAAAGTATTTAAAAATTTTAAATCGGATCGCAAATTAAGAAAATTTAAAATAGCGATAACAATCTTTTAATCTTTGAATTTTTTGCTCTTCAAATTACTTTATTGATTTCATTACATCTACCAGAACCTGTACGCTTTCAATAGGTAAAGCATTGTAAAGACTGGCTCTGTATCCACCTAAGCTTCTGTGGCCGTTCAAACCACTGATTCCCGCAGCTTTCCATGCATTGTCAAACTCTTCTTTTTTGCTTTCATCTGTGATTTTGAAAGAAACATTCATTAAAGAACGGTCTTCTTTCACGCAGAAGGTCTCAAATAACGGATTGCTGTCGATCTCATCATACAGAAGTTTGGCTTTTGCTTCGTTTCTCTGTTCAGCAGCTGCGATTCCTCCGTTTTTCTCCAGATGTTGCAGGGTAAGTAAAGAAGCATACACCGGGAAAACAGGTGGGGTGTTGTACATGGATTCTTTGGCAATATGCTGTGAATAATCTAACATCGAAAGCATATTTTCTCTTCCTGTTTTACCAAGAATTTCCTTTTTCACCACAACAAGAGTAACTCCGGCAGGACCCATATTTTTCTGAGCTCCCGCATAGATCAGATCGAATTTAGAGAAATCCATCTGTCTTGAGAAGATATCAGAACTCATATCACAAACCATTAAAGTGTCCACTTCCGGGAAAGTTTTCATCTGAGTTCCATAAATGGTGTTGTTGGAAGTACAATGGAAGTAATCGTAATCTGACGTTACGGAATATCCTTTCGGTATAAAAGAGTAGTTTTCTTCCTTTGAAGATCCTACAACATCCACTGTTCCTAATTTTTTAGCTTCTTTGATGGCTCCTGCAGCCCATGTTCCGGTGTCCAGATAAGCGGCTTTTCCTCCAACTTTCAGTAAGTTATAAGGAACCATGGCAAACTGAAGACTTGCGCCACCTCCTAAATAAAGAACTTCATAGTCGTCTCCAAGATTCATTAATCTCTTTACAATTGCGCGTGCTTCGTCCATTACAGCGACGAAATCTTTACTTCTGTGAGAAATCTCAAGAAGAGATAAGCCGATACCGTTGAAATCAAGAATTGCCTGTGCTGACTGTTCAAATAC
>JAFAAJ010000198.1 GCA_023426625.1 Bacteroidota bacterium | reverse complement strand
GCATGAGGAACGGCCAAAAGTCTTTCTTTAGGGATCAGTTTTCCTGTTACCCTGCAAACACCATAGGTCTTGTTCTCAATCCTGATCAGGGCATTCTTAAGATCACGGACAAATTTTTCCTGTCTTCCGGCTAAAATAGAGTTCTGCTCCTTGCTTAGCGTTTCAGCTCCTTCTTCAAATGCTTTGAAAGTAGGGGAAGTGTCATCTGTTCCGTTATTCTGGTCGTTGATGAAACTTTCTCTGATCAGCTGCAGATCCTTTTCTGCTTTTTCTATTTTTTCTTTGATAATAGCTTTAAATTCCTGTAAATCAGCATCGCTGTATCTTACTCTTTCGTCTTGCATGTTCTTTCTCTTTTTTAATAAATTTATGAAATGGAATTTGAAATACAATAACTATTTGTTAATTTTTTTCAATATTTATCTTAAAATTAACTTCATCTATTTCGATTTCGTTAAAATTTGAAAGTGAAGATACAATTTCTATTTTATTTGACAAGACTTCGGACGAAATATATTCTTCATTTTTCATGATATCATGAATAAACGGAGAATTTTTTTCAATAAAGATCTTTATTCTGTCTGTAAGTTCAAAGTCTTTGTCTTTTCTAAGGTTTTGAACCCTGTTGATGAATTCTCTTGCGATCCCTTCAGATTTTAACTCGTCTGTTAACGTCAAATCTAATGCCACAGTTGTTTTTCCATCGGAAGTTACTGTCCATCCCGGAATATCTTTTGTTGAAATTTCC
Source organism: Bacteroidota bacterium (assembly GCA_023426625.1). Lineage (GTDB taxonomy): Bacteria > Bacteroidota > Bacteroidia > Flavobacteriales > Weeksellaceae > Chryseobacterium. The sequence continues at coordinate 2,841 of JAFAAJ010000198.1, read as the reverse complement.
ACATCATCAAGTGTTATTTCATACCCCTGAATGTCTATTTTTCCTTCTTTTTCAAGTGCTGAAATGTGTTCTGATGAAAGAGTTGCAATCTCTCCGCCCACCACTTTCATGTCTTTTCCTAATTTTGGACCAAGAGCTTTGAAGTTGGGTTTGATCTGTTTTACAATCAGGTGAGATGCTTCTTCTGCGTTGATTAATTGTAGTTCTTTAACGTTTACTTCCTGCTTGATTAAGTCTGCAACGGCTAAAATCAGCCCTTCAGTTTTAGAATCCAAAACAGGAATTAAAACTTTTTGTAATGGTTGACGCACCTTCACATTCTCTTTCTTTCTTAAAGAGAAAATCTTACTTGTGATGTTTTGTGCTAAGTGAGTTTTTTCAACCAAATCAGTGTCGATTAAACTTTCATCCGCAACCGGGAAGTCTGTAAGGTGAACAGACTCACGATTTTCTTTTCCTGTTACTTTGTTTAAATCCTGATATAACTGATCCATAAAGAATGGAGCAATTGGCGCGGATAATTTGGCAACAGTTTCTAAACAGGTATATAAAGTCTGGTAAGCAGAGATCTTATCGTCTGAATACTCTCCTTTCCAGAAACGTCTTCTGCATAATCTTACGTACCAGTTACTCAGGTTATCATTCACAAAAGTGCTGATCGCTCTTGCTACTCTTGTAGGTTCATAATCTTCGTAGAAAGCTTTTACTTCTTTGATTAATAAATTCAGTTCCGAAAGAATCCATCTGTCGATTTCAGGGCGGTTCTGAACCTCGGCTTCAGCATATTTGAATCCGTCCACATTTGCGTATAAAGCAAAGAATGAATACGTATTATAAAGCGTTCCGAAGAACTTTCTTCTTACCTCATCTATACCTTCAATATCGAATTTCAGGTTTTCCCAAGGATTGGCATTGGAGATCATGTACCAACGTGTTGCATCCGGACCGTATACAGAAAGCGTTTCAAACGGATCAATTGCATTTCCTAAACGTTTTGACATTTTCTGCCCGTTTTTATCCAGAACAAGTCCGTTACTCATTACATTTTTATAAGCAACAGAGTCAAAAACAGTTGTAGCGATCGCATGAAGCGTATAGAACCAACCTCGGGTCTGGTCAACTCCTTCTGCGATGAAGTCTGCAGGGAAAGCTTTGTTGCTGTCGATCATTTCTTTGTTTTCAAAAGGATAGTGCAGCTGCGCATAAGGCATAGAACCGGAATCGAACCATACATCAATAAGGTCGCTTTCACGCTTCATGGCTTTTCCTGATTCTGAAACCAAAATTACTTTGTCCACTACATTTTTATGCAGGTCAACCAAAGAATAGTTTTCTTCAGACATATTTCCGATTTCAAAACCTTTGAACGGGTTTTCTGTCATGAATCCTTTTTCAATAGCTTTTTCGATCTCATGGTATAGTTCTTCAACAGAACCAACGATCTTTTCTTCTTTTAAGTCATCTGTTCTCCAGATCGGCAAAGGAATTCCCCAATATCTTGATCGGGATAAGTTCCAGTCGTTCACGTTTTCTAACCAGTTGGCGAAACGTCCTTCTCCTGTAGCTTTTGGCTTCCAGTTGATCTCTTTGTTCAGGTCTACCAATCTGTCTTTCACAGCGGTCATTTTTACAAACCATGAATCCAATGGATAATACAATACAGGTTTGTCGGTTCTCCAGCAATGAGGATAGGAGTGAACATATTTTTCAACCTTAAAGGCTTTGTTTTCCGTTTTTAGTAAGATCGCCAGTTCTACATCCCAGGATTTTTCAGGAGCAGTTCCTTCGTCGTAATATTCGTTTTTGATGTATTTCCCTGAGAATAATTCCGGAACATTTTCACCTTCAATGAACTTACCTTGTAAATCCACGAGAGGAACCAGATTGTCATTCTCGTCTTTCACCAACATCGGTGGAACTCCTGCTTCTTTTGCTACTCTCGCATCATCTGCACCGAAAGTAGGAGCGATGTGAACGATACCTGTACCGTCTTCCGTAGTTACGAAATCTCCCAAAATTACTCTGAATGCTTTTTCCGGTGTTTCAGAAGGTAAGAACCAAGGAATTAATTGTTCATATTGAGTTCCCGCAAGTTTTTCTCCGGTGAATTCTTTTAAAACTTTGTACGGAATTGTTTTGCTTTCTGAAGTATAATTCGCAAAATCTTCATCCGTTCCTTCCACATATTTTTTGCCGAAATTCTTTTCTAAAAGTACTCTTGCCAAAACAACCGTTACCGGTTCAAATGTATATTGATTGAATGTTTTAACTAAAACGTACTCAATATCTCTTCCTACTGCAAGAGCTGTATTGGAAGGCAATGTCCAAGGAGTGGTCGTCCATGCTAAAATGTTTACATCACCATCTACATCATTAAATAGTTCGGAAGTTTCTTTCTTTACTTTGAACTGAGCCACAACTGTAGTATCAGAAACATCACGATACGTTCCCGGTTGGTTCAGTTCGTGGGAGGAAAGTCCCGTTCCGGCTTTTGGAGAATAAGGCTGGATCGTGTAACCTTTGTACAATAAGTTTTTATCATACAATTGTTTCAGCAACCACCAAACAGTCTCCATATATTTTGACTTATATGTGATGTACGGATCCTCAAGATCAACCCAGTAACCGATTTTTTCTGTAAGGTCATTCCAAACATCGGTATAGCGCATTACCGCTTCACGACAAGCCTTGTTATAGTCTTCAATAGAGATTTTTTTGCCAATATCTTCTTTTGTAATTCCTAATTCTTTCTCCACACCCAGTTCTACAGGAAGTCCATGCGTATCCCAACCCGCTTTACGGAAAACCTGCTTTCCGTTCTGTGTCTGGAAACGGCAGAAA
>JAFAAJ010000327.1 GCA_023426625.1 Bacteroidota bacterium | reverse complement strand
GTATGGAGACGTTTGGTATCTTCCGGGAGGAAAAACCAATACGGCTAATTATATCGCTGATGCCAATGCAGAATATATTTTAAAAAATAATACGGAAGAAAAGGCTGTAAATATGAGCTTTGAAGAAGTGTATGCAAAATCCGGAAACGTACAATACTGGGTAAATGCAGGGAATCACACTTCCAAAAAAGACATTCTAACCGCAAATCCGTTCTATGGCAAACTGGAAGTTTTCAATAAAGGGAAAATATATGCCGTGAACGGAAGGGAAGTTCAGAAAACCAATGACTTCTTTGAAAGCGGTGTCGTAAGAGCGGATATCGTTCTTAAAGATTATATCAGGATCTTTCATCCGGAACTTTTACCCGATTACCAATTGACTTACATGAAGGAACTGAAGTAAATCGGAATTTCATTACTTTTGTAGCTCCTATTTAGAAAAGTATGTGGAGAAAAATTAAACAAACTCTGTTTATTATTTTGATATTGAATGTGGTGTTTATCATCTGGGGAAGATTTTTTAATCCACCTATAACGATAACGCAGATCGGAGGAATTCTCAACTACGGAAAACTGCAACGCGATTATATTTCCTATGATGAAATGGGAGATAATGTGAAAAAAGCAGTTATCGCATCAGAAGATCAGAAATTCTTTACCCACAATGGTTTCGATTATACAGCTATTGAAAAAGCTATGAAGTATAATGAAAAAGGCAAAAAGATCCGTGGCGGAAGTACGATTTCACAACAAACTGCAAAAAATGTATTCCTTTGGCAGGGAAGAAGCTGGTTCAGAAAAGGTCTTGAAGCCATTTATACATTCATCATTGAAAAAGTATGGAGCAAAGATATTATCCTTGAAAGATACCTTAATTCCATTGAGATGGGACAGGGCGTTTTCGGGGTAGAAGCAGCATCGCAATACTACTTTGGAAAGTCATCCAAGGACCTTACCAAATCAGAAGCAGCCTGGATAGCAGCCGTTTTACCCAATCCTAAGAAGTATGATCCTAAAAATCCCTCAAGATATTTGAAGAATAAACACAACTGGATTATGAGACAGATGAGGAATGTGAGTTTGAAATAGTATCTTTGACCAATGAAATTCCTGAATTCCGGTACAAAAAACGTTCAGACCATTCTTAGAAAATATTTTTCTTTTAAGAATGAAACTCTGTCTTTGGAGCCATTTGCAGAGATTCTGGACACGGTGAAACATGCTGATTTCAAAGAAACCATCACTTTTTTTAAAGAAAATCCAGATTATTTAGAGAATTTTAAATATTACCTTCATAATATTTTTAGAGGAAGACCTTTCAATCTTTCGTTAACGGAAGCTAATATTCTATCGGAGAATGCTTTCTTCCCCGAACTTAAAAAACGGATCCTTAACAAGATCCTGCCGCCTGTAGAACATGAAAATACAGTGTGGTATATGATCGATAATGTGAGTATTCGTCCTAAAAAAGATTTGGAGTATTTCCAAAATCTTCCGGAAAATGAAGTCAATGAATTACTGAATCTCCTCGACATTTCCGATTTTATTATAAAACCGGACGTAAAGAAAGAAATGGTTTTTGCCATGAATATCCTTTCGTGGCGTGTAACAGGAATGGCAATGGAAGTGGAAGTCGTGAGAATGGCTCCAGAGTACAGAAACTTCGATAATCCTTTTTTAGCGTTACAAAATGAACTGGAAGCTTTGGCAGCAGATCTGGAAAAAGATCCCGATCTTCAGTTGCATTCCAAAGACAGCCGGTATAAACAGATCAAAATCTATGTGGATCATTGTCAGGAATTTGTAAACATTTCTTTCAAAAACTCCTCAAAAAACGGGATTTCGGGGAAGATCAATCAATCGCTTTTAAAGATCCGTCAACAGACCCAAAGGATTTTCGAGATCGTAAAACTTTTGGTAATTGATACGGAAAAAGATGTAATTCAGAATTCTAAGCAACTGATTTTTAATATACTCCGGTATAAATCTCATAAAAATAATATTTCTGAGCTTATCAATGACAGTACGAGGTTGCTTTCTCATCTTATCACAAATCACACTGCTGAAGTAGGAGCGCATTACATCACTTCTACCCGAAAAGAATACCTGAAAATGTTCTATAAGGCAAGTGGAGGAGGAATCATCGTTGGAGCACTCTGTGTACTGAAAATGCTTTACGGATATATTCCCGGAAGTGATTTTTCCCACGCATTCCTGTATTCTATGAACTACGCGATGGGTTTCATCATGATTTACCTGATGGGATTCACTTTGGCAACAAAACAGCCCGCCATGACGGCCGCTACAATGACCAAGGTGTTATCGGAAGAAAACAGTCAGAGAAATAATACGGAGTTTGCTCATCTGGTTTCTAAACTTTTCAGGAGTCAGTTCATTGCGTTTGTAGGGAATGTATTGCTTTCTTTCCCGGTAGCTTTAGTCATTATTTACGGACTGGATGTGTTTTTCTCACAAAATATGGCCGTTGAAAAGTCTGATAAACTGCTTAAAGATCTGGATCCTTTTCAATCCAAAGCTATTCTGCATGCAAGTATTGCCGGATTTTATCTTTTCATTTCGGGGATCATTTCGGGGAATATTGGGAATAACTCTGTGTTTTATCAGATTCCGGAAAGAATTGCCAAGAATATTTCTATCCGAAGACTATTTGGAATCAAATTTGCCAAAAATCTTTCAAAATATTATGCTAAAAACTGGCCGGGAATCGTTTCCAATTTCTGGTTTGGTATTTTTCTTGGGGCAACCGCTCCGATAGGTTTGTTTTTTGGACTTGATCTCGATATCCGTCATATTACCTTTGCAGCAGGGAACTTTGCAATCGGACTTTACGGTAAAGATTTCTCTGTGGATTCGTACACTTTCTGGATCTGTTTTATCACTGTTTTCCTGATAGGATTCTTTAATTTTTTAGTGAGTTTCAGTTTATCGATGTTTTTGGCGTTCAGATCTAGAAAGCTGAACTTCGGACAGGTAAGTGAGATCTATAAGGAAATATTTAAGTATTTTATCAAGCATCCGCTTAAATTCTTCTTCCCGATCCGTTCCCGATTGGATAAAAATGCCAATGATTTGATGAACAGTACAATTACAAAATCAGGAGATCGTTAAATTTTTCCTCTCCAAACTTATCCTGAAATTTTTTAAGGTAAAAGCTTTTGCGCATTTTGAAATCATTTTTCAGTAAGGGTGAACTGATTTTTATGATCACTGTTTTATCCTTAAAATTTACACCGATTATTTCCTGAAACAGGCTTTCATCCAGGTAGTCTTCAAGGAAATCTTTAATTTCAAAGGCAATCAGTTTATCTTCAAATCCATAAATTCTGGCAAAAGATTTTACCAGTTCTGAAGATTGATATTCGCGTTTTTTCTTTTTCATTTTTTTAATTTCGGGTTTCGGGGTGCGAGATTCGGGTTTTGGAAAGTTTGGGTTTATTTAGATTTTATTTTCGTTCCAGCTTGCGATTACCCATTTTTTATAGGCATTTATTTTTCCTCCGAGGATATTGTAATCTTGTTTCAAAGCTTCAAATTCTAAAGAAAGTTCGGGATACAACGCAATAATTTTTTCCAAATGATTGATGGTTTCATCGTTGCTTGCATGACTAAAAACCAAAAACCTGATATAATCATTTTTATAATAAGATCTTCCATATCCTTCTACAATATTTGTAATAACAGAGTCTGAAGATCTTCTAAGCTGGCTTCCCAATTCAAACAGTTCATATTTAGGAAGGAGAAATGTGGCTTTATGAGTCTTTAAAAATAAATCAAATGCAATTTTGTAAATATCCAGATTTTTATAGCTCATAATCATTGTGTGTTTTTTGTTTTGTTATGCTTTCAAAATTAGTTTATCAACCCACACCCCGCACTTCGCATCTCAAACCCCGAATCTCGCAACCCGAAACACGCCTCATATTTCAAAAATTATACTTTCCTCGTTGATCTTTTTTACTACACTTTCTGTACGCTCTTTATGAGTATCTGTAATGAAGATCTGTCCGAAGTTTTCCTGGTTTACAAGTTCTATCAATTGGGAGACCCTGTTGTCATCTAGCTTATCAAATATGTCATCCAGCAACAGGATAGGTGTTTTTCCGGTAAGCTCTTTTACAAGACTCATCTGGGCTAATTTTAAAGAGATCAGAAACGATTTTTGCTGTCCCTGTGAGCCTGTTTTTTTGATCAGGATATTATCCATTTCGAACAAAAGATCATCCTTGTGAATTCCTTTCGAAGTATAGGTTAACATTCTGTCTCTTTCCATGCTTCCTTTCAACAGATCTTCAAAAGAATGCTCCAGCAGATGGGACTCGTAAATTACAGAGACGGTTTCCTTTCCGCCTGAAATGATCCGGTAGAAATTTTGAACAATGGGATTCAGTTGAGAAACAAAGGCTCTTCTTTTTTCAAAGATTCCCGAGCCGAATCTAATGATCGGATCATCATAAATTTCCAAAGAATCTTTATCAAACACCCGATTTTTAGCAAAATATTTCAATAAGGCATTTCTCTGCTGAATGGTTTTTTGGTATTGGATCAGGTCAAAAAGATACTCAGAATCGGTTTGTGAGATCATGGAATCCAGAAATTTTCTTCTGCTTTCCCCGGAATCCGAGATCAGGTTCGAATCGTAAGGAGAGATCATCACACTCGGCAAATAACCGATGTGATCGGCTATTCTGTCGTAATTCTTATCGTTTTTTTTGATGATCTTTTTGGCTTCTTTCGGTTGTGAGATTTTGATGATATCCTCACTGTCTTCGTTTTGGATCTCCGCATCAATAGTGAAAAAATCTTCATCTTTTTTGATGTTATTGAGATCGGTATTTCCTAAGAAACTTTTTCCGACTGATAAATAGTGCAATGCATCGAGGATATTGGTTTTTCCGGCTCCGTTATTTCCTACGAAACAGTTGATCTGCGGAGAAAACTCAAACCTCTTCTCAGAATGATTTTTGAAATTATACAGGGAAAGTTTCTTGATAATCATTCGTCAAAAATACTTCATTATTAGCAAAAATAAAAAAGGGAGTGCGGAACAGGTTTCAACGCCGAAGGAAAAATAAAGGTCATTCCTTTTATTTTCAGCGAAATAAATCAACATATAAGAAACAATACTCGTGAAGAAAAATGCAGAAGCATAAAGCGAATCCAGATAAAATGCTGCAATAAGATCACTTACAAAAATAAGCAGATAAGCAATGTATTTGGTGTTCTGAACACCCACCAACTGCGGAAAGGTTTTCACCGTATCCCTTTCCATGTCACGGATATCAAAGGGAAGAACTAAAGCCGTGATAAAAAACAAGCTGATAAAAAAAATAGGAAGATTGAATTCCGGTAAGGTAAGCCAACAGTTCACCAAAGCCCAGACCAATCCTACATAAAAAACTTTCAAAAGCGGGATTTTCCGGATATATACATCAAGGAAAAAACTGTTGTAAAGCAGTCCGAGAACGACAATAATAAACCATTTGATCAGTCTTATTTCATTATGATTGTAGATGATCAGCAGTGAACAAATGATGCCCGTTATGAAATTTAAGACCAGTATCTTAAAAAAATGCCGCGTATACTGATATTTGGTGTATAAATAACCACTGAAATAAGTAATGAAAATCAGTAGGATAGTGGGGAAACGGAATGTGTTTTGCTCCTCCATGAAAAATACAGCGAAAAGGGTTCCCATTACAGAGACATAAATTTGACTGTCTATAATGGATTTTTTCAGTATTTTTAAGGAATTCATTGATCAAAAATAACATTTATGAAAAGATTTTCCAAGATTTTTATGCTTTTACTTCTGTTACTGAGCTTTTCAACGGCGTTCGGTCAGAAGTATTACGATGAGCAGTGGAAAAAAATCGAAGCGAACAACAGAAAAGGAACGTATAAATCTAACCTGCCTATCGTTTTAGACATACAAAACCAAGCCATGAAAGAAAATAATGCATTACAACTCATTCGCTCGTTAAAAGCGGAGTTCAGTATTGTGAACCGGACTTCCGATGATGACCAGAATGATGCCGTCTCAAAATTTTTTGTCAAACTTCAGAGTACGGAGAACAAACTGAAAGGACAGGATCAGTTGGTGTACAAAATATTACTGAACAGTTTTTTTATGGATTATTATGATGAAACTGCCTGGGAAATCGGTAACAGAATCAATATGGACTCTCAGGATCTTTCCCAGATCGAAACATGGAGCAGACTTGACTTTAAAAATTATATCAGTAAAAATTTTAAAGAACTCGATCAGCAGAAGCAGGAAATGAAGAAAATTCCTCTGGAAAAGTATAAAGATATTTTTTCTGAAACCAAGAATATAAGTTTTTTTCCAACTTTACTCGATTGGTATTCTTTTAAAAAGATCAGCTTTTTATCAGACTCAAATCTTTTTACCAAAAATGAACAGGCTGAAAACAGAACAGAGATCAATGCTGTTTTTGATGAGTTGATTGTGCAGAACAGCGGAAACTCCAGGTTGTATTTCATGCATCAAAAACTTCAGCAAAATTGTCATTTCAACCGTTGTAAGGATATGTTGGAGCAGCTTCAGAGTTTAACCAAATCTCCTGTAGAAGGAGATTATAAAGTTCTCATCATGGAATCTGTCATGGATGAGCTTATTGCTAAGAAGAAAGAAAGAGAAGCTTTAGTCATAGCCGATCAGGCCAAAAAACTATATCCGAAATCTTCTTTTCTGGGGAATATCACCAATAATGAGAACCAGATCATTAATCCTTATTTAAGCATAAAATATGAAGAACAGACACAAAGCAATCTTCCGATTCATCTGGTTGCGGAATACAAAAATGTTTCTAAATTTTCATTGAATATTTATGAGGTAAAGGAAGACTATCTTTCTTTAATGCAATATGTACGGAACTCTTACGGCGATGCGTTCGGAAAGCTTAAAAAAAATCTGGTCAGAAAAGAAACATTTCATTTAACAGATCCTAAAGATTATCAAAATCACAAAACCTCTTTAGAGATCAAGCCGCTTCCGTCAGGAATTTATGTGGCGGAATATATGGTGGCAGGAACCGATGAATCCGAAAACCAAGCCAGACAGAATTTTTATTTCTTGGTTTCCAATAACAGATTCATTTATCAAAACAAGACCAATAGAAATGAACTCTTAAGCGAACTGAAACTGGTCGATAGCGAAAGCGGAAAACCTTTAGCGAATGAAAATCTGATTTTCTATGAATTCGTAAACAATCTGAAGTTAAATTCCAATGAAGGAAAAACAGATGAAAAAGGAATCTTCAGATTTCCTCAAACTACCAATAAGGACTATTACAGATCCTACCTGATCGGTCAGCCAAAAACCAATGATTTCCAGATCATGCAGGTTTACGGAAGTGATTATTCAGAAAACGATAATGATGCTAATAAAAAAAGCCGCACTCAGGCTCAGATCTTTACGGACAGAGGGATCTACAGACCGGGACAAACGGTATATTTTAAAGTGATCAACACCAAAACGGCTCAGGAAAGGGAATCCGTGGTTTCCGGGATGAAACAGAAAATAACTTTATTTGATGCCAACAGTCAGGAAGTTTCCAGTCAGAGTTTTACAACCAATGAGTTCGGATCCTATCATGGAAGTTTTGTTCTTCCAAAAGGAAGTCTCAACGGAACTTTTTACATTCAGACAGACGGAACAGAAAGAGGATATAAATATATTCTTGTTGAAGAATACAAGAGACCTAAATTCGAGGTGACTTTTGATCCGGTAAAAGATGAATATAAATACGGACAAACGATCGAGCTGAAAGGAAAAGCCATGATGTTTTCAGGAGTTGCCTTAAGCCATACAACGGTGCATTACGAGATCAAGAAGCATAACATCCGTTGGAGATATTTCTGGTGGTATCCGCAGGATAGTGATCAGGGAAATTCCATTTTAGGCGAAGTACAAACCAATGAAAAGGGAGAATTTGTCATTCGTTTAGATCTTCAAAAAGATGAAAAGCTGGAAGGAATCCAGATCGATAATTATGAGATCAATGCTTCGGTTACGGATATTAACGGAGAAACTCAATCTGGCAATACAAACCTGAAGGTGTCTTCAGTTTCCCATTACATCAAAGCGGATGAAATAAAGAATGTTTTTGCCGATGAAAATGTAGTGGTGAAGGTAGAAACCAAAAATTATAACGAACAGAATTTAAAAAAATCATATCAGGTGAAATTATCAAAACTGGAAGCCCCAAACAGGATCTTCAGGGATAATTTCCAACATGAAGTTCAGAATCTGCCTAAATTTTCAAAAGATGAATTCATCAGTAAGTTCCCACACGATCTGTATGATAAAAAAGATGAATTAAAGAACTGGAAAGTTTCAAAAATTATTCTTGACGGAGTGAAACGTAGTGAAGAATCTCTCGATCTTGGAAAGTTGGAACCAGGAGATTATCAACTCGAATTATACAATATCGAGGGAAAAGATACCATCAAAGCCACTCAAAATTTCAGTGTGTGGGATAAAAAATCGTTGAAGGCCAATCAAAAAACTTTTTTAACGGTTATAGAACCTAAAAATGAATTTTCAAGAGGTGAAAAAGCAAAAATTCAGGTGTATTCTGCCATTCCGAATGCTTGGGTGAATGTTTTTGTGCAGGATGGTTCCGGAAAAACGATTTCAGAAGTTCATGCATTGAAAAATGGTATTCTGGAATATGTAACAGAAGTTCCTAAAGATAAAAATATATCCGCTTTGAATGTGCAATTTCAGGTGGTTGCCTTTAATGATGTGCAGACAAAAACGGTCAATCTGAAAATAAAGGAAACAGATAAACCTTTGAGAATTGAAACCATCACGTTCAGAGATAAACTGGAACCGAATTCTAAAGAAAAATGGTCTGTAAAAGTTTTGGGGAATGATAAGGAAAAGATCAATGCCGAAGTTTTGGCGAATATGTATGATATGTCGCTGGATCAGTTTGAAGCAAACAGTTTCAACTGGCAAAAATTATATACTCCATATTCTATCATCACATCTTATAACATTGGAGAATATTTGTCCCAGAGATATTATCAGAAAAGATTACCTTACTACAGAGGAGAATATGTTGCAATTCCAAACTTTAATTGGTTTGATGGAAATGTTATAAGTCAGGCTTTAGCAGGGACAGTTGGGGGAATACAAGTTGAAGCAAAACCTGCTCCTGTTGCTGATAGTGCTAAAGAAAAGAATATAGAAGAAGTGGTTGTAAGAGGATATAAATCAATAGCCAAAAGATCAGTAGTAGCGTCCGAGGTTGCATTAGATGGAGATGATTTACCATCAGATAAAATCCCGGTTCGTAAAAATCTGAACGAAACAGCATTTTTCTATCCTGATCTAAAGACTGATGCAGAAGGAAATGTAAGTTTTGAGTTCACATCACCGGAAGCATTAACGAAATGGAAGCTTATGTTCCTTGCTCATACAAAAGATGCAAGAGCCGCAACAC
>JAFAAJ010000210.1 GCA_023426625.1 Bacteroidota bacterium | reverse complement strand
TTATAAGTCCGTACGGTAATGCTAAAAGGAATCGGGTTTTTATTTTTATCAAGTTGTTCCATTTCGGTAAGAACTTCACTCAAAAACATTGTCTTTTGCATGGTTCAAATATGAAATTGAAACCCACTGGAATAAAGGACAACTATTTTTTTTCGGAAAATCACCCTTCATTCTCACATTTTTAATAAAATCATTTTGACTGTCAGTTTTTTACGTTTCCAGAAAAGCTGGTTTTTATCATTTTGTGTACGTGAACCACACAGCCGCCTTATTCCTTTCTACAATTGCAGTTTTAAAAAAACACGATATATGGTGCATCCGCCCATACTCTGAGTTGAGTCGCCAATAACACTTAAAAAAAGCCTGCGTTTGCAGGCCTATGTAAGTTCGAGATTCGTAATTGGATAAGAAGATTGATAATAATTGTCTGCAAGATGCCAGAACTGCCAATAAAGATTATAGTCCAGAGTATCGGAGAAGTGAGTCGCATGCTCCTGGAGGATCACTGTACTTCTCTCCGATGATTTGTCTTTTTCAAATGCATCATTTCCTTTAAGGGGCGCATTCTCCATCGATATTATTAGGTTTGGACAGTTGTCAGCATTAATCCTAACTAACGGTAACCTAATATCTGTTTCTGAAAGGATACTGTTAATGAGGACATATTTGGCTGCATGAGGCGGGTTATTGGTTTTAGGAGTTTTATCAATAACTTTCCATCCTGCTTTTCTAAGGCGGATCATCACATCTTCCGCTAACGTGGTCTTACTGTTAGCTTCTTTTTTATTACCATACCGGTCATAATACAGATGGATCTCATTACAGCTCGATTTGTGGGGCTCATAATAGTCAATGAAGTCATCAACCAATTCATCCAGGATATCCGGATTCTTACGGTAAAATTCCTTGATAAAGTTGACTGTCTTCTGAGTCTTTAGATATTGCGCTACAGTCATACAGTTAATCTTACCTCCAAAGTCGAGATTCATCTGAAGAGGAACATTCCGTACAAGATCCTTATCATACTTACAGCTTGGCTTATAAGACTCAGTAACCCCTCCCAACAGATCAATATTGTATTGATACTGATAATAGTGAATCTTTGGCTTGAGCTGTCCGTAAAATCCATCCTGTACTCCTTTTGGTCGAATATTCAGGATCTCAGCTTCAAAGAGTGTTTTACTCAAAGCTTCTGCCTTCATTTTTTCAATGTAGCCTTTAACCAGGTTGTGTGCATTGACGTACGCATTAGCCTTAATAAATACATATTCATCAGGTTTCTGTTTGGCCAGAAGCTCTCTTTTAGTAAACCAATCCCCTTTTGCAGTCATGGCCACCGAAGAAACAAATGTATTAGAATTTAATAGCTTTGCATTTGCAAATTCTTCTTTTACAGAACGGTTGGTTGTTAATACATTATTGAACAGCCTGGTGTAGTCTAATAATGCAGCTTCATCCCCTACAACCCAATAAGCATTAAGACCACGTCCGGAATTTGGGTTATCAAGAGATACCAAAACAGCAATTGCTCCATTCCTGAAGTGGATCACATTGTTCCAGGAATCCGGGCTTTGAAACGGCATTTCAAATCCTAATGATTTACCACATTTTCCTACTACATAATCAATATCTTCATAAAGACCGAACATCATTAAACCTTCTTTGGTAGAAGGCAATGTTCTTGATTTAATCTGAACGAAGGTCTCACCAACAATGATACCTGTAGATTTAGGCATTTCTTTGACAGCCGTCATGATCACCTTACCAAGAACCGTTGACTTTCCGGTTCCTCTGGCTGCTTCAACTGTAATATTCTTAAGGCCTTTGGTAATAGCTTTCACTACAGCTGCCTGCATGAGATTAAGCTTCACCTCACGAATAGGCATGTTATACTTAGATAGATTCATCGCCATATTCATCTTGGTTTTCATCAGATTCTTCATCTGCATTTTTCCATTCTACATCTTCAGCACCGATAGTCATGAAATCCATAACTCCGGATTCAAGCATCTTGTTAAGCATTTTATTGGCAGGTTTAGCCAGGATCATCTTGTAAACAGAAGCTTCCAATTTCTTAGGATCCACTTTTTGTCCGGTGTCTCCAAAATTGAATAAGGACTTATATTCTCGTAAAGCTTTCACAGCTGCATCTTCATTACCTTTCTTTAAAGCCATTTGATATAAATTCCAGAAATTTTCTGCTAAAACCATTCGCTCTGCAGCAATATTTACTTCATCAATATCTCCAAAAAGCTCCATAGCCAATGTATAATCTCGATAGGCAGTGGATTGAGATACATCATGTTCTTTCTGGATAATTTTTATAATTTGATGTTTAGAATACTTATTATGCACCCTAAGACTCCAGACGTGTCCCAACCGTTCTTTACGGCTTTCTTCAGTATCCGTAAGATTAACTTTTGTCTGGTCAATATACCAGGCTTTTATCCGTTGGAATGAGTTATCCCTTGTGTATTTCACGATGTCCATGAGACGAAAATAATCTCACGAAAACGGCTGTAAAAGGACATAAAAAAACCTGACTACTGTCAGGTTAACACTATAAATAATTGAGGATGAATCTTGCAACAGCAAGATAATTATCTTATCTTAGACATGGTCTTTTAATTCAGGCCAGGGGTATTGGTAATTTCTATATGCCGGTATCTTTCCAAATCTTCCACAAATTCTTTTACAGAGGTAGCTCGTATATTTTCATCGTTATACAAAACGGCACGCCTTGCATATTCAAGCATAAATTGCTCGATTGTCGCTTCCTTCTGAAATGAAAGCTGCCAAAGAAAAAGCACAATATCGTAGTGTGATATTGCGGTAAATTCCTGATTATTATCTCTGATCTTTACCCTCATAAGTTGAGGGTAAAGGTAGTGATTTTTATTATGCAAGAGCCAGTTCGCGGTCTTCAAAGTATTCTTGTAAATTTTCATCTAAAATTTGATTTATATCAGTTAGTAAAATATTTTGCTTTGAGAACTCAACTAATCTCGCGCAAATCAAAATCCAGTTTTTAATTTTTAAGTAGTTGGTACTGGCTCCATGCTGTCTGAATTCTACGGTTCCATGTCGTTGGAAACTTTGTAAATTCAGTTTAAAATATCTTGTCAGAAAAATACCTGCTAATTCTCTAATGGTTCTACAGTCATCTACTTTTTGAAAGAAAGAAGCCTGTGTATTGCCTCTAAAGCCCTGACAATATCTGTTAACGTTTCCACGTCTGCTCTTAGGCATTATCTTGTCAATTTGTTTTTCTATCAAATATTGGTTTTTTACGAGGGTTCTGAAATTTTCTATTGAATAGTCATTGACATCAAGATGTATGTGAACCCCACAACTTTTATTTACTTTTACATTGCTTAATCTTAAGGCTTTGCAAGCTTTTCTAAAATCCTTTAACCCTTCTGAACCCTGCAATACGGGGCTTACCATTTCTTTTGCATTTTGCCCTATTATTGAAGCGTCTGAAACAAATTTCCAGTGTGGTCTTGTAGTATGGTTATAGCTTTCAGTTTTGATTTCTAATCCTGCAGTTCTGAAATTTTGGTTTAGATTGCTATCTGAAGCCCCGAAAAACTCTATTTCTACTCCAAATTTTCTGGTAAAAGCAAATTCAAAATTTGTCGGTGCTGAAGGTTGAGGGTTTGCGGTTCTCCGTTCATTCCATTTTTTCCAGATATTGTAAGAAAAACCGCGGTTTCCATTACAAATTAATTCTGCTACCTGAAGTCTGGTAAATCCCAAATCAAATAAAGCTTCAGCTTTTTTTGTTTTCGTCCAGTTACTATTTAGTATTTCCTGCTTTGTCATTATGTTATTGTTTCTCAATTATTTATACAGCTAAGTACGCTAGAAACGTTTTAACACGCAAGTTATAAGTGCTTTATTATCAATAAAAAAGCCTGACAAATGTCAGGCTTACAACGATTAAAAGACCATGTCTAAAGTAACACATTTTACGTGCAGTTGCAAGTAAAACAGGCAGTATTATTGCTTGAGTTCTTCGATTTGTTCCGGAGTTAATTTTTGTCCGTTTCTCTTGAGTTCAAACGCCAAATTATTCTCCTGCATATACTTGATCCATCTCCTAACGATCACATCTGCAAAGCGTGGATCCAGTTCTATACCCCGGCATTGTCTCCAGGTCATTTCGCAAGCAATAAGAGTTGAACCGGATCCGAGGAAAGAATCCCCGACTATATCCTTTTGCCTGGATGAATTCTTAATCAGGTAAGAAATGATATCCAACGGCTTCATCGTAGGATGCTCAGCATTTCTTAAAGGCTTATCAAATTCCAGGACAGTGGATTGTTTTCGATCAGAGTACCAGGTATGTGCTGCACCTTCTTTCCAACCGTATAGGATCGGCTCATGCTTCCAGTGATAATCCTGCCGTCCCATCACAATCGAATTTTTAACCCACACCAGGCATTGAGATAATTTAAATCCTGAAGCTTTAAAAGCTGATCGGAAATTTGCCCCTTCCGAGTCGGCATGAAAGATATAGATCGGAGCTCCCAGTTCTGAGTTGATAAAGCATTCCTGATAAAAAAGATACAGGAAGCTGTAGAACTCATCATTCGACATATTATCATTCTGGATCTTGAGCTTATCTTTTGTCCCTCCTTCATAATTTACATTATAGGGCGGATCCGTTACGATAAGATTGTATTTTTCTCCGGAGAGGATCTTCTGGTAACTTTCCGATAAAGTAGAATCTCCACACAACACAACGTGTTTAATTCCCTTCTGTGTCGATATCAGTTCGTAGATATCACCTGGTATAGTTTTCGGTTCTGCAGGCGGTTCCGGATCAAAGTCTCCTTCTTCTTCATCCGGAACAAATGCATTATCCTTTAAAAACGTCTCGAATGCTCCGAGATCCATACCGATATCCTCCAGATCAATATCCTGGAAAAACTCCTCGATGATACTCCAGTCGAACTCTCCATTATGAATATTAGACCGGAGCATGTATTCTTTGAACTCCTCTTCAGTAAGCTTCCGATTGGGAATCCTCACATCGATCAGCTCTTCTCCACGTCTCAGGATAAACATGGCTGCTATCCTTTGATGTCCGGCCAATAAAATATTATCAATATCTGCTGCAGGGATTTCGACCAGGTTAAATTTCTCCAAACTTTTTTTAAGCCGGTTGAGCTCCTCTTCAGATATTTGTCTTGGATTAAAATCACACGGGATCAGTTCTGATACTTTTCTTTGTACGGTGTACCATTCCAAAGGAGCCAGGATATTAATTTCATCCGGCTGTTTGTTTATTCTCATTTTATAACTAATTTTGTATTTCTCACTTTTCAAATTGTCAAAGACCCCAGACAGAAGACTTTTAAGTCCTCCGCATGGGGTCTTTGTACTCTAAAATTTGAAAAGTGAGACGTTTAAATTTTGCGGAGGGCGTTTTAAAGCCCTCCTGAGAATCTGGTGCAATATCCCTTTAGCTTTTACCTGGAGAAAGGACAAAAAAACCCGGCTGTATTGCCGAGTGTTATAAAATAAAATCTGATCTCAAACCGCGCCTAGAATTAAATGCATATTTAGCCTCGATAAGTTTCCGGATTCGTTTTTTATTGCTCATTTATTCTTTCTCTTGATTCTCCAATAATATATGTTCTGTCATTCTTTCTCACAAAATCCATTTTAAAATGAAACCCATTTTCGATAAGATTTGCTGTATAAATAATGTCACCTGCAAAAAATCTTTGCGTTATATAATTTTCACCGTAAAAACTTGCAGGATATCTAAAGT
>JAFAAJ010000175.1 GCA_023426625.1 Bacteroidota bacterium | reverse complement strand
AAGCCATACGTTTTTCCTTTATATACAGCCGTTTCTTTTAAATGATCAGCTGTTTTCATGTGACATATCGGATCTTCTGCGTTTACTACTTTTCCATTTTTCTGACTCACTTTAGCAGAAGTCATGTTTTTTTTCTGTTTCACCTTAGGGGTTTCCTGTGCGCAAGATAATAGTGATACGGATAATAAAGCCGTAAAAATAACTTTAGATTTCATAGAATGAAAATTTTAATTAATAATAAAAATGAATGTGTATTTCTGATCTTATGATCAAAAAATTATCGCCGAATAGGCTAAATCAAACCAGAGGCGGATGAAATATCCTGGAAATGTATTCTGACGTATGGAAATTAAAATAATTCGAAACTAAAGTTTTCTGTATATATTCTGAATTTTCTTCAGGGAATGTAATGATATCACATGAAATAAAAATATCAAGACCACCTATCTTAATGATCTGAGTAGAATTGGATTGCTTCTCTGTCTTTGCAAGTTCCTTTTCAACGAAACATTTTCCTTTACAGGTTGATTGAGGTTGTGTCCTGTTTTCGCAAAGGTTTTTAACTATATATTCGTAATTAACGGCATAGTTCACCAATGGCAATACAGGGCGTACTGCAATCATAAAAATGATGAATATGGAAATGAAAAACTTCAAGTGTTAATTCTATACTACAAATATAGTGTTCAATGGCATTTCATCCCTCAACTATGATGAAATTCATGGATGATTTTAATCTTGTTTTAAAATTTCATTCTCTGAATCCTCACGGCATTTAGAATAGCCAACAACGCTACACCCACATCCGCAAAAACAGCTTCCCACATCGTTGCCAATCCTCCCGCTCCTAAAAGCAGCACAACAGCTTTTACGCCAAATGCGAGAATAATATTCTGCCAAACGATCTTTTTCGTCTGCTTCCCGATATTGATCGCCATGGGGATTTTGCTTGGTTTATCATCCTGAATCACCACATCGGCTGTTTCAATAGTTGCATCACTTCCTAAACCTCCCATTGCGATTCCTACATCACTTAATGCAACCACCGGAGCATCATTCACACCATCTCCTACAAAAGCAACCGTTTGATTTCTGGCTTTAATTTCTTTTACCTTATTTACTTTGTCTTCGGGAAGCAGATCTCCATAAGCATTTTCAATTCCTAATGTATCAGCTACGTATTTTACCACGGAAGATTTATCTCCGCTCAACATTGTCGGTTTCACATGCAATGCTTTCAATTTATTAATGGTGACCGGTGAATCTTCTTTAATGGAATCTGCAATCGTGAGATAACCTGCGAATTTTTTGTCATAAGCTACAGCAATCAATGTAAATACCGTATTTTCAGGTTCAACATCATATTTGATATGGAATTGATCCAATAACTTGAAGTTACCTACCAATAATTCTTTTCCGTTAACTGTTGCTCTTAAACCGTGTCCGGCAATTTCTTCTGTATTTTCCAAAACTATGGAATGGTCTATTTCACCTGCATAATTGTGAATTGCTGTCGCTACTGGATGAGTACTCTTACTTTCCAGAGCATTAACCAGTTTCAATATTTCATTTTTATCAAAACCCTCTTCAAAATACGTTTCCTGAACCTGAAAAACACCTTCTGTCATTGTTCCGGTTTTATCCATTACGATATTTTGAACATTGGCTAAAACATCCAGAAAATTACTTCCTTTAAACAGAATTCCATTACGGCTTCCAGCTCCGATTCCACCAAAATATCCCAACGGAATAGAAATAACTAAAGCACAAGGACATGAGATCACCAGAAAGATCAAAGCCCGATACAGCCAGTCCCTGAATTGATAACCTTCTACAAAAAAGTAGGGCAGAAATGCTATCCCAATAGATAAGAATACTACGATCGGAGTGTACACTTTTGCAAATTTCCTGATGAAGAGTTCAGTAGGTGCTTTCTGAGCTGTTGCATTCTGAACCAATTCCAGAATTTTACTCAGCTTACTGTCTTTATAAGCCGTAGTAACTTTCACCTGCGAAACAGTATTCAGATTGATCATTCCTGCTAAAACGATTTCTCCTTTTTTCTTTGTATCCGGTTGACTTTCTCCGGTAAGCGCAGCGGTGTTGAAAGAGGCTGTTTCAGATAACAACTCACCGTCCAATCCCAGCTTTTCACCTGATTTTAACTGAATGATCTCACCGATGTTTACTGTTTCTGCTTTTACCGTTTGTGGTTTTCCGTCTTTTATGATGGTAACTTCATCGGGACGCTGATCCAGCAATGCTTTAATATTACTTTTTGCCCGGGTTACTGCCATTGACTGAAATATTTCTCCCACCGAGTAAAAAAGCATTACCGCAACTCCTTCCGGATACTCTCCTATCGTAAATGCTCCTATGGTTGCAATTCCCATTAGGAAAAATTCAGAAAATACATCTCCATGAATGATGCTTTGGAAGGCCTCTTTCAGAACGGGAAATCCTACCGGAATATAAGATATCAAATACCAGATCAATCGTATTTCCCCGGAAAACCAGTCCGGTTGTATATAATGATCTAATACAATCCCTATCAATAATAACACAAAAGAAATGATCGCGGGAAGAAACATCTGCCATACAGATTTTTCTCCCACTTCATGAGAATGGTTGTGACCGTGGTGGTTTTCCTCACTATGTTGATGTTCTTTTTGACGTTTTGTACTGCAACATTCTTCCATAATTGATTTTTTTTATCAAAGGTAGCCCTATCGCTCATGCAACACTATTGCAAACTTTCCAGGCAGTTCTCACAAATCCCTTTCGCAAAAAGCCTGATCTCATCAATTCTGAAATTCGACTGAATATTTGCAGGAAACGAGATATCTTCTTTGCAGGTTGTCTGTTTACAGATCTTACAATAGAAATGCAAATGCCTGTCTTTATGGGTTTGTTCGTCACAGCCGTCATGACATAGCATATATTTGGTGGTGGTATTTTCCTGAATACTGTGAACAATTCCTTTTTCTTCAAAGGTTTTTAGGGTTCTGTAAATGGTGGTTCTGTCTGCGTTATCAAAATAATTTTCAATTTCAGATAATGACAGCGCTGCTTCCTGGGAACTCAGAAAATCATACACCAAAATCCTCATGCTGGTTGGCTTGGTGTTTTTGTCGATCAGTTTATTTTCGATTTCCTTTTTCATGAATCTTTTAATGAGCTGCAACAACTCTTATCCTATCAAAGTTAGGGGTTTTAAATGAATTGGAGGAGTCAAGTGTCTTGTTCATTATATTAACTTTGAATTAATAGAATGTTTCTCAAGTAAATTTGATTAAATTTGATTAATTTTTTTCAATGAGAATTCTTATCATCAATGGCCCAAATCTCAATTTACTGGGTACCCGGGAACCTGAAATCTATGGAACGACTTCTATGGAAAGTTATCTTGAAAAATTAAGATCAGAATTTCCCTCTTATGAACTAAAATATTATCAATCCAATATTGAAGGTGAGATCATTGACAGACTTCAAACCGATGATTTTGATGCTGTGATCATTAACCCGGGAGCTTATACTCATTATTCTTATGCTATTGCAGATTGTTTAAAGAATATTCAAAAGCCTAAAGTTGAGGTACACATCAGTAATATCTATAAAAGAGAGGAATTCCGCCAGAAGTCTGTGACTGCAGCTTGTACAGACGGAGTGCTATCCGGTTTCGGAATGCAGGGATACCAATTGGCAATATTAAGCTTGGAATTTTAATGGATCAGTAAAATAAAAAAAGCCTCTTACGAGGCTTTTTACTATTTAGAAATTGTTTGTTCTTGTAATTGAGGTCCTGAAGCCACCAATTTTTTACCTTCTTCTGTATTGCAATACTGTTCGAAGTTTTTGATATATCTTGAGGCCAAATCTTTAGCTTTTTCTTCCCACTCAGAAGCATTGCTGTATGTATCTCTAGGATCAAGGATACCTTCAGAAACGTTTGGTAATGCAGTAGGAATTTCAAGATTCATGATCGGAATTCTTGTTTTTGGAGCATCCTCGATAGAACCGTCGATGATCGCATCAATAATCGCTCTTGTATCTTTCAAAGAAATTCTCTTACCTGTTCCGTTCCAACCTGTGTTCACTAAATAAGCTTTAGCACCGTGTTCCTTCATTTTTCCGATCAGTGTTTTAGAATACATTGTTGGGTGTAATGTAAGGAAAGCCTCACCGAATGCCGGAGAGAAAGATGGTTGAGGTTCAGTAATTCCTCTTTCTGTACCTGCTAATTTAGAAGTATATCCACAAAGGAAGTGATATTGAGCCTGGTTTTCATCTAGAACAGAAACCGGAGGCAATACCCCGAATGCATCTGCAGAAAGATATACGATCTTTTTAGCGTGTCCAGCCTTAGAAGGAAGAACAATTTTATTGATATGATAAATCGGGTAAGAAACTCTTGTATTTTCAGTGATTGAACCGTCTTTATAATCAGCAACACCATTATTTACCACTACGTTCTCAAGAAGTGCGTCTCTCTTGATCGCTCTGTAGATATCCGGTTCTTTTTCTTCGGAAAGATCAATCACTTTAGCATAACATCCTCCTTCATAGTTGAAAACTCCATTGTTATCCCAGCCGTGCTCGTCATCACCGATAAGGTATCTTTTAGGATCTGCAGATAAAGTAGTTTTACCTGTTCCCGAAAGACCGAAGAATAACGCTACATCTCCTTCTTCTCCTACGTTTGCAGAACAGTGCATAGAAGCCATTCCTTTTAATGGAAGGTAATAGTTCATCATTGCGAACATCCCTTTTTTCATTTCTCCTCCGTACCAAGTACCTCCAATGATCTGCATTTTCTCAGTAAGGTCGAACATGATGAAGTTCTCAGAATTCAATCCTTGTGCTTCCCAGTTAGGGTTGGTTGTTTTAGAACCATTGATAACCGTGAAATCCGGCTCTCCAAAGTTTTCCAACTCGTAGTGAGACGGACGAATGAACATATTAGTAACGAAGTGAGCCTGCCAAGCTACTTCCATGATGAATCTTACCTTAAGTCTTGTATCTACGTTTGTTCCACAAAATGCATCAACTACATAAATTTTCTTTGAAGTTGAAAGTTGATCCAAAACAAGCCCTTTACAAGACTGGAAAATTTCCGGAGTAGTAGGTAAGTTTACTTTACCATCCCAAAAAATTGTATCTCTTGTAACATCATCCTGAACAATATATCTGTCTTTAGGAGAACGACCTGTGAAAATTCCTGTTTTTACTGATACTGCACCAGATTCTGTAAGCTCAGCTTTCTCAAAGCCTTGATTTTCAGAAGACATTTCAGCCTGAAATAATTCTTCGTAGGAAGGATTATAAATTACTTCACAGTCTCCTTTAATCCCTAATTTTTGTAAATCCTGGATGATTTTAGCGTTTTTCATTTTACTTATATTTTCTATTTCTTTTTAAAGTTCAACAAAATTAATATTAATTAATTGTTAAAGGTGGTTAAATATACTGATATAAGTCAGAATTGCAAAGAAAAAAAAGGAGCTGTAACAAATTGACTACAAATCAATTACATCAACCCATTCAAAAACAGCAGTAAAACCTTTTCCCAAAAAATAGTCCTTAAAGCCTTCAAATTTGGAACTCATCACAAAATCACCTCCCCAAGCTCCCAAGCTTTTAACAAAAGAAGGGCAATCTTCAAATAAGCGTTGCTTTACTGTCGGAATTTCAAGAAAATCGGATATTTTTTGCTCGTGAACAAGCATTAATTGTGAAAACATTTCCAATTCATTACATAATAAAATGTTTTCCGTAAGATTTGAAAATTCATCAATGAGCTCCTGGGATTTATTTTTAGACTTGTATAAATTAATACCTTCTCTGCTATCCTGTTTTTGATTCAGGTGAATAAAAATCAGTTCATTTTTAAAAGAAGGATTAAAGCTTACCTTTTCATATTGCAACTCCGGTTTATTTCGGAAAAGGACAGCAGATTTCTCTTTTGCAACAGCAATATCATAACCGCTGCCTCCTAAACTGATTGAATTGAGATGAAAAGGATCTATTTCCGCCCATTCTGCCAGATTGTTCATCAGAGTAGAACTGCTTCCAAAGCCAAAATCCGCAGGAAACTGAAGGTTGGTCGTTAGGTAATAAGAGTTGGTATGCCGGAATTTAATTTCAGAAAGCAGCTGAACATTCTTCAAAGTCTTTAAGATAAATTCAGCACTTGAAGGAATATTGGTCTCTACAATCTGCCATGTTTTATAATCAATGACAGCTTCCAGCCACAATTTGTTTTGATGAAGGGCTTTCCAGAAGATCAAAGATTGTTCATCATCTTTTTCTTCAAAAAAAAACTCTTGTCCCAACTTTGTAGGTACAGCCAGGACAAGAGCTCCATCTATTGCGAAATATTCGGAAGTAAGCATCAGCTTTCCTGGTGAAAATATCTCGCCCATAATGTTTTATTAGATTGCAGAAGCAACTTCTGCAGAGGCATCAATTTTTCTGATCAATCCCTGAAGTGTTTTTCCAGGACCTACTTCTACAAAGTTGATCGCTCCGTCTTTGATCATATTCTGAACAGACTGAGTCCATTTTACCGGTCCCGTAAGTTGTGCAATCAGATTTTGCTTGATTTCATCCGGATTGGTTACTGCCGTAGTAGTAATATTCTGGTAAACAGGAATTGTAGCCTTTCTGAATTTTGTATTTTCAATAGCTGCTGCTAATTTTTCCTGCGCCGGCTGCATCAGTGGAGAGTGAAATGCTCCGTTCACAGGTAACAACAATGCTCTTTTTGCTCCTGCTTCTTTCATTTTAATGCAAGCTTCTTCTACAGCTGCCGTTTCTCCGGAAATCACCAGTTGTCCCGGGCAATTGTAATTGGCAGGAACAACGATTCCATTTATAGTTGAGCATATTTCTTCAACTTTAGCATCTTCCAAACCTAAGATAGCCGCCATAGAACTTGGATTAGCATCACATGCTTCCTGCATTGCTTTTGCTCTTTCGGCTACCAGTTTAAGACCATCATCGAATGATAAAACACCATTGGCAACCAATGCTGAAAATTCTCCTAAAGAGTGTCCTGCAACCATTTCGGCTCCAAGACCGTTCACTGCTTTAAGTGCAGCTACTGAATGTATAAAAATTGAAGGCTGGGTAACCTCAGTTTTTTTAAGATCTTCATCTGTTCCGTTGAACATAATGGATAGAATGTCAAATCCTAAAATTTCATTGGCAGATTCCATCAAATCTTTTATGTCTTTTCTAGAATCATATAATTCCTTCCCCATCCCGACGAATTGAGAACCCTGCCCAGGAAATACAAGTGCTTTCATGTATTAATTTAAAATATTATGCAAATATAAGTATAATGTTGAAAAATATTATTAGCGTTGAATGTTTAAGGAACTAATCTAATGACGCGGTACCCTGTATTCACATAGGCGCCGTTGGCTTTAGATTTTACAAACTCAAATTTTGTAGCCAGCTGAGTCTGTATTTTATTCATCTGCTTAAAGATTTCTCCTTTTTTGTTTTCTCTGGTCAACATATCGTTTACTACATCAAATCCTATAATGGCATATTTAGGAGGTGTTTTGCAGTATTTGTTTTTGTATGCAGCTAAAATTTCTTTTTCAAAGCTTCCTTCTGTATTGATCTTTCTGTCCATCAGGTAAACTAAATGCGCCTGACTCAACTCATCCACTTTTTTCTCAAAACTTGGAACGTAATACATACTGAATGCTTTAATTCCCTCTACTTCTTTTGATAAAGCAATGATTTTATTGGAGAAAGCTTCACCTACATTGTCATTATCACTTGCAAGAATAGCGATCACCGGAGCAGCCTGTCCTGTCATCATATTTTGATCCAGCTGAATATCAGAAGCTGAATTTACAATAACGATATTTGGGTTTTTAACAGCTTTTTCAAGACCTGCCTTTATGTAATTGGCATTGTCTTTTTTACTCCCGGCAACAACATAAATCTTCTGATTGGAAAATACGGCTTTTACTTCATCTACTATTTTATCGGCAAATGTATTTTCGTTGGTCTCAACAATGATAAGATTGCTGTATGTGTACAATTCAGGAGAATTGGCAAATGGAGCAACAACAGGAATCTTTTGACTTTTCGTGAAATCCAACACATCTATGATATTGGATTTAAAGAAAGGCCCGATGATCAGGTCTGTATTATTAGGATTTATTTGGGTTAAAGAGTTTTTAAATGTAGCCTCATTCCCTGAATCCACGATTTTGATATCTAGTTTTTGTCCATTTCTGGCATTTCTTTCTATGGCAAGTTTAGCACCGGTAAGAAAGTCCATTGCTACAGTTCTGTACTGTGTTTCATTGGTACTATACCCGAAAGGCAGCATCAATACCACACTTAAAGCATCTCCACTTTTCTTTACATAAGCCGGATCCAGCTTTTTAATTTTTAAAACCATTCCGGTTTTTAATCCGCTGGCTAATTCCGGGTTGAGAGCAATAAGTTCATCTATGGTAATTCCGAATTTATTAACAATAGAGAATACAGTATCTCCCTGTTGAACGGTGTACGTTACATATTCTTCTGTAGAGCTATTTTCTGTTTGGGTAGATCCTTTGGAAGAATTGTCGTTTCCAGAATCAACTGTTGCTTTTGAATTTACCTGTTCAGAAGTATTGTTAGCCGATTTTTTAATTTTAATTGCTTCTCCCGGTTTTAATCCTTTTTCTTCTAATCCGGGATTAAGAGCGAAAAGCTCCTGCTGACTGATCCCAAATTGTTTGGAGATTTGGTAATAATTATCTTTTGACTGAATGATGTAGGTTTCTGTATCAGATGATGCCGTAGTAACAGTCGTTTCCGAAGGTTTGGTTACCGCTAATTGCTGATTTCCTCCATACTTTTTAATATTTTCAAGAGGAAGGCTGATCTCATCTCCGATCTTCATGTGGGAATCCAAATCCGGATTCAGTTTTCTTAGATCAGTTTCCGAGATGTGATACTGCTTTGTGATCCCATAAATGGTCTGCTTCGGCTGTAAAACAATTTTTCCAAGTGCCGCTCCCGTTGAAACAGGTTTTGCAACTGATGTGTTTTTTTTATCTGATTTAACGGTAAGTATATCACCAATGGCTAATTTACCATCTTTAAACTTTGGATTCAGTTTTAGCAATTCATCCACAGTCATGCCATATCTTTTAGCGATATTGTAAGGGGTATCACCTTTTACAACAGTGTGAGATTTTTGAGCAGACACGCCCAAAACGATACATAGACCGGATAAAATAAAAAACCTTTTTATCATGTTCGATAATTATAATTACAAAAATACTTCTTTAAAATTAAATGGCAACAATAATTAATTTTGATTCTTGAACCACCATTTCTTCTAAACAAGTTTCAAGCCATGAATATCCATGATCTGCAAAAAATACACTGAAATTGTAAATTCTTTCCTGCCATGTTCCGGAAGGGTGAACATCAAGGAATAGATTCTCCAGTCTTTCCAGCAATTCACTCTGTTTTATTTTTTCTGCATGGAGAAGACGTTTTTTTAGTCTTTTGAAAGATTTAAGCTGTCTCACTTCTTCCGCTTTCACCATATTTCCGAAAGATTTTTCAGTGGTTTCTGCGATGGCTTTTAATTCAGAAAAATTATTGATTAACAAGCTTTCTTTTTCTTCCAGCATGGTTTGAATCGCGTTATCCTTGATAATTTTGCTGTTGGTAATCGCTGTAAAATTCTGAAAGAAGTCTTCAACTTTTAAATCCAGCTTTTCCATTTTCTTCAATGTCTTTTCCTTTAGAAATAACATCGAGTTTCTCGGTATGAGAACAGGAAAAGGAATATCAACGGAAGTAAAGTAATCTTTCAGTTCCAGCCAATACATGATTTCCGCATTCCCTCCTATATAAGCTATATTCGGTAATATTTTTTCCTGATAAACAGGTCGCATTAATGCATTGGGACTGAATTTCTCAGGATGATCCTCCAGTTCATTAAGGATTTCTTCTCTTGTAAATTGTGTATTTTTATCGACGAGATGATATTTCTGGCCGTCAAAATCAATTCTATCCCTCGTTTCTGAAAGATAAAATAAATTGATCTCCCTTGGGTTTACCTGAACTTTTCCATATTTCTCTGTAAGAAAGTCTACTTTATCTTTTGAATTCTTATATAATCCGGAATGAAGAAGTTCGTCTTTAAATACATTTTTGATCTCTTCTTTTAATTCTTTGGAATCTCCGTCAACTATCAATAATCCCAATTCAGAAAACAGCCTGTTCACCAGAATACGGATCGCTTCTGTAAGTGTATTTCCGATTTTGTATGCTTCTTTCAGCATCAAAATTAATTCTGTCCCGAAAACAAAATCTTTAAATTCTTTTTCAAATTCAGAAATAAAGAAAGTATCACTGAATTTTATTTGTCCAACAGATCCTCCAGATTTTTCATTGATCTCATAATAACTATTTTCTGTTTTGAAATGATTGATCTCTGCAAAATCATGATCTTCCGAAGCCATCCAATAGATGGGAACAAAATTGAAATCGGGAAAGTTTTCTTTTAAGTAGGTACAGGTTTTAATGGTCTGTAAGATCTTATACATAAAGAAAACAGGACCGGAAAACAAGTTCAGCTGATGTCCAGTAGTAATCGTAAATGTATTGGATTGTTGTAAGCACTCTAGATTCTCTTTCTGTTTTGAAGAAAGTGTAAGATGGGAAAGCTGCTCTCCAAGTACTGTATATAAAGTATTTCTTTGATCTGAAGTAAAAGAATTCTGTTTTAAATGGATCTGCTTTCTGAAATTATCCAAACTAAAGGTATTTTCTTCAAAACCTTCAATTTTATGATTCAAAAAATCCTTGATAAGCTGCGGAATGCTTTCTATATCATTAAATGATATTTTATTAATCGTTCTCAACGTTAATTTTTTCTTTTAGTTGAACAAATACCAAACAATCCCAATATTCAATCTGAAATCATACACCGGATAATGTGGGAATGCATAGGCTTTATTATGGGAAAGAACCGTTCCTATTTGCTGACCTTCTATGAAGAAAAACATTTTTTTAACTTTCATATTAAAGTAAAGATCTGCGATCGGCTGTCCCCCGATTGAAAATGAATTGGCATTCGGTAAAATATACTCGTTAAGCACCGGAAAATAATCTCTTGAGGCAAATTTTGAGAAATAATATACTTTTATACCTGCCTGAATTTCCGCGGCCTTTTTAAATGCTTGTGTTTGGTAGAAGAAGTTTGCTCTTCCTATAAAATCCGGCATAGGATAGAGTTCTTTATTCGTTAATGCATTCTGGAACTGGACTCTTGTATTCAAATGGAAATTCCCGTAACTGAAAGTAGCATCGCCTCCAATCTGAGAAATGTTCAATGGACTTTCACTTTGATTCGGCATCGCGTTACTGTCAAAGTACGTATAGTTCTCAATCCTGAAATAATTTACAAATAATTCTGTCCTGAACCATTTCAGATTAATATTTCCACCAATTTCCATAATAGACTGGTTTTTGGCATCCTGAAGATAATAATTGAAATGCTTGTAAACGGAAGTATTCAAAAGATAATTAAAGGTAGGGTAAACACTTTGGAAATTAACCTTTGCATTTACAAAATAGTCTTTAACCGGTTCGAATTTTAAATTGTTCGTGGTCTTCAAATAATTTCCAAACTCACTGCCATTAGAAAATTCCAGGAATGAATTGACCTGAACTTTATCCCAAAGTTTGATCTGCAAATTACCTACAGCTCCCAATCGGTTCTCTTTAATTTCTGTAGGCCAGGCTATATCATTTACCATAATACCGTCACTAACTCCAAATTTCAACATTTGATAACGTACCCCCGCATCAAGTTTAAATTTTTCATTATCTAAAACCAGGCTTACGGTATTGCTTAAATTATCAGAATACTTTTTTGTAGAAAGTGGGAAACCATTGATCAAATCATTATTATCAGAATACCAGTATGATTCTAATCCATCCTGGTGGTAAAAATATTTATTTCCCTGATGAAAAATCGTATGTCTTATCCTGAACGGAAATTTCTCTGAATTAAAGGGTGTAAACTGATGGCTTAAATAATACCTTCTGTAGGAGAATTGTGAACTGGTTCCTATTAAATTAACCTGGGCATTTTGCCTGTTTTTAAAATCACTATCACCATTTTGAAAAAGATCATCTTCAACAATTCCTCCATTTTCCTGACTGTTTACATTCTGGTGCAGATAATGAGCAAAGATCTCATAGTTGCCTTTTTTAGTGATATAGTGTCCTGAAAATACAGTATTGTTATTCGCTGCTAATGAATTCCTATAAAGCCCTTGTGATCTCAGCCCTATATATTCCAATGCAAAGTTGAACCTCTTTCCGATGTTTTGTGTGTACATTGATTTTAAAGCAGCCCCATTTTTCATAGAATTATGATAAATAAATGACGCTGTAGGAGTTTTCACATCATAGTAAAGAACATCGTTGATGCCTAAGATTCCGTAAGATTTATTAGTAGGAAGCAAGGATAAATTCTGTTCGGCATTTACTTCATAAGATAAAGGATTAAACCCGGAACCTATATTCGCAAACTGAATTCTGCCAAAATTATCTCTGTTATTATATTGTGAAAAGATATAAGTCTTATCAAACGCCATGACCGTATCAAATACTTTCTTTTCAGAATACTGAGTATGATACTGGTAATCATTAATAGTTGGTTTAAATATTTTCAAAGAGTCTTTTCTCCCAGAATCTATGACCAGCGTATCCTCCAATTTTTTCCCGATCTTGTTAGAATCTGTTTTATTGATGACCTGTGCCTTAGCAAAAGAAACAAGAAAATATAACGCAATTAATAAATATTTCATAGTAAATTTTCTTATACAAAAATAAACAAAAAAAGTCATCTCAATTTTGAGATGACTTAAATAATATTTATTAGATATTTTATTTTCCAGTAAAAGGTTCTGTAAAAGAAGATACTCCTCCTACAGCATAAGTTCCCCCTGTAGGTGTTCCATAAGAAACTCTAAGATCCATTTTTCTACTACAAAAATCTACTGTAGAAACACTTCCGTCTATTGCTTGCTTAAACATTATCATACCACTTGAACCATTTATATATCCAGTAGGTTGTTGTGGGAAAGTTACCACTCCTGTATCAGGATCATATGTTAACGTTATATCATAACCACTTTCAATATAATCTTTAATAATTAATGTATTTGGTTCAGTTCCTTCAATAATTTCAACATCAAATGAGCCAAACAACCCAGTATCTACACCAAATATACCTACAAATGTAGAGGCAGGGCAGAATAATTTCATTTGCATGTTAAACTCCTGGTCAAATATTGCTTTGTTCAATGAAGACGACTCTAATCTAAAAACAGCAGTTTTAGAAACTCCAATAGCAGGTTCCATTATTTTAAGTTTAAACTTTCCACCTACTTCTCCCGCAGTTAAGTCATCGGTCCCGTCAAGTATTTCAAAATCTGTTCCTAAAACAGCTGTTGATTTAGAAGCATCAAAAACAAGCTTAACTTCATGATTACCACTTACAGCCTTAGTTGTACCATAAGAAATTTCTGTCTCTTTTGAACCTGTACTTAACTTTACAAACTCTGTTCTTGAAGTACCATTATTAAAGTTTAACATAGTATCTCCCTCATAAATATCAGCTTCAGCTTCTTTACAGGCAAAGAATAAAAAACTGCCTATTAATAAAAATAATATCTTTTTCATTTTAATAAAATTTAAGAATTAATTAATATCCAGGATTTTGCTGAATATTCGGATTAGCTTGCATTTCAGCTGTTGGAATTGGGAAAGTATATCTATTCAAATCAGTTAATGTTGCTACCGGATTCTGTGGATATATATCAACTCCCTGTCTTGTAATAAGTTTACCGTTTCTTTTTAGGTCAAATAGACGAGATCCTTCCCAAGCAAATTCTCTATATCTCTCATCTAAAATTCTGGTAATTGCATCATTCTGATCTAAGAAGGCAACTGATGCTCCTGCATTTCTCGCTGTTCTAACAACAGAATATGCATTATAAGAAGCGGTAAGATCCGGTGTAGATTTTCTTGCATGAGCTTCAGCCAAAATCATATAAAGATCAGCAACTCGGAAGATCTTTACATTATTGATTCCAAAGTTTGCATTAGTCGGACCAGGATATTTGTTTACAATAAATGTATTATATGGAGCAGACGCGGTACCTGAAAAATATCTAGCTCTTCTAAAATCAGAAGACAAGAATTTGCCAAACAACGTAACACTTGGACTCCAATAAATTTTCCCTCCACTAGCGATTGGATTTGTTGTAAAATATTTTCCAGGAGTAGCAGTCACTGAACCTGGGACACTAGTTTGGAAGAAGATTAACTCAGATGTGTTAGCATCCGTCCAAATAGCCTGAACTTGAGCCAATGTATTAGCCATTGTACTGTTAAAAGCCAATGCTTGGTTTGCATAAGTAATTGCTTGATCAAAATTCTCCATTTCAAGTGCTATATACGCCTGCATAGTTCTAACAGCGGCTTGATTAAATCTATTCTTCTCAGTAACATTAGCTAATAAAGGATACGCTTCATTGCAATCATCTATAATCGCTTGATAAGTTTCCTGCATTGTAGGTCTTGCAGGTCTCGCATAAATATCATCAGTCGTTACATAAGGTATACCCAAGGCTGTTGGATTATATTTTGGAGAGAAAGCTCTTACCAATAAAAAGTGATTGAATGCTCTAAGAGCCAAAGCTTCTCCTTTTAACTGATTTTTTAAATTAATATCATCCTGACTAGTTGTCTGAATTTTATCAAAATTCAGCAATAATTTATTTGCATTCGATATAGATCCATAAGCTCCATACCAAAGACCAGAAAATTCGCCTTGTCCAGATGTAAAGTTCCAAGAATGAACCTCCTTTCCTTGTCCATCATTATTAATACCAAACTTTAATTCATCAGTAATCAAAGCCTGAGCATAAATATTAGCGCCCATTGGCATTCTTGAATAAGCTCCTAATACAACCTCTTCAGAATGTTTTACTGTTTTAAAAACATTTTCTTCAATTACTCCATCCGGATCTAACTGATCATTAACTAGGTCGGTACAGCTAACAATACTTAGAGAGCAAATACCTATTAAAAAAAGTTTTATCTTATTGATTTTCATAATTTTCAAATTTTAGAAATTAAATTTACAACCAAATGTAATAGTTCTGGAGAACGGATATTCATAAGAACCAATGTTGTTACTATCATCTGGATCTAACCCTGTCCATTTTGTCCATGTATAAAGGTTGTTACCAATAGCAAATAAATCTATACCATTCATAAAGCCTAAGAACTTACCCGGAATGTGATAATTCAATCTCACTTCTTGCAATCTCAAGAATGAAGCATCCTCAATATCTTTTGAACTAAATTCTCTAGGATATTTGAAATTTTGAATATCTGTAACTTGTCCAGGTGTCGTCCACATATTCAACATAGCAGTAGATTGATTATACTGTTGAGCAAATGAAGGATTTTCCATAAAATAAGATTCATTATTGAATCTATAATACTTCGCTTTATATCTGAAATTAGCAGTTGCAGTAAATCCTTTATACTTGAATTCAGCTCCAAAACCACCAAATATTTCAGGTTTGAAAGATCCCCAATTAGCGGTCGCATTAGAATCAGAATATACGTTAGTCACATTACCATTAGCATCGTAGTACAATGGTTGACCATTTGAAGAGTCTACTCCCGCCCAACCTACAATATAATGAGAACCATAAGGCAATCCAACACGGATGATAGATGTTCCTTGCTCAAATTCATTAACACCTCCTAAAGAAACGATTTTATTTTTAACCTGAGTAAAGTTACCAAATAATGATAATGAAGTATCTTGAGTACGAAGAACATTCAAGTTCAAGTTAACTTCATATCCTTTATTCTCCATTTCCCCTCCATTAAAGTTATTAATCGCAGAGAAACCTGTTGTTCCTGATAAACTATAGGTAATATATAAATCTGAAGTTTTTCTATTATAATAACTTAAACTACCTGAAATTCTGTTATTCCATACAGCAAAATCAACTCCTACGTTCAATTCTTTTGCAACTTCCCACTTATAGTTATCATTTCCTGGAACAGTTGGTACTAACGTAGTTTCCCCAGCATATGATCCACTACCATAGTACTGTGAAGTTTGGTAAGGGCTTATTGCTTCAATATCAATTGGGTTACCTGCTTCCCCATAAGTAACTCTTGGTTTTAATTCAGTAATGAATTTTACAGAATTCATAAAGTCTTCTTTATGCATTAACCAAGCTGCACCTACACCATAGAAAGTACCCCATTTAAAGTTTGTCCCAAAGTTTGATGCACTTTCTCGTCTAATACTACCATTAAAAGAGTATTTACCGTCATAAACATAAGTAGCGTTACCCATAAATGCCACTCTATGGTAGTTTGATTTACCTCCTGTAACAGATGGTAAAAATTCATCAGAAATCAAAATAGCTTCAGGGCTATTATAATATAAATCACTTAATCCATATCCTGTATAACCAAACGATCTTACTGTTTTATAGAAATATTCATAAAGGGCTGTAGCAGTAAAGTCATGCTTCTCGCCAAATGTATTTCTATAATTCAATGAAGTATTATTAATAATACTTGAAATTTGACTATTTCCTCTACCTATTGAACCTCTATTACCTGTCACACCATTCTGCCCCAAATATGTATTAGGGTCAACATAGGATTCTGTGTTATAGCTTGTATGGTCAATACCTACAAATTGTCGAGCAGAAAGATTTCTTAAAATCTGATATGTACCCGTTAAGCTTGACACTAATTTCAATTCTTTTCTGTTACCAACTCTGGTATACATAGTTTGCAATGCATTCCCTCCAACGTGAGCCGCACCTGTATTATACTGTCCATCAGCTAAATACGGCTCATCACTTGGTGGTGCTAAGAACATACCTACAACTGGGTTATTTAAGTTAATAGCTCCTTCTGAACTAACAGAGTTTCTATCTCCATACGCAAAGGTATTATTAAATTGCAATGTAAATTTTTCACTTGGCTTAGCAAATAAATTAACTACCGCAGAAGTCCTTTGATAGTCCGACTCTCTAATTATACCATCTTGATTTAAATAACCAATTTGCGTAAAATAATTAAATACGTCAGATCCTCCAGTCACCGCAAAATCATGCTGACTAAAAGTACCATTTCTGAATATTAATTTTTTCCAATCAGTATTTTTGTTAGAAAGCTCAGCTATTTCTTGATCTGTATATGGATTACCTGTATATATATTATTTAGCCCCATGGTTCTTCTGAATGTATGCCATTCATTAGAATTCATCAAACTAACCTTATCATTTGCTCTTGTAGAAACCCCATACTGTCCGGTATAAGTAACCAATGCTTTTTGTCTAGCACGTCCTTTTTTACTTGTCAAAAGAACAACCCCAGCCCCCCCCGAAGCTCCATACTGAGCTGCAGTAGCAATATCCTTAATTACCCCAACTTCTTCAAAAGAGTTAGGATCTAACAATTGAAAAGCACTAGAACTAATTGGAACCCCATCTAAAATATATAGAGGAGTACTAGTACCATTAATTGTATTTGTCCCCCTAACATCTACTCTAAAATTAGAAGAACCCGGCTGACCTGATCCAAAAGAAATATCCACCCCAGCAAGCTTCCCCGTTAGAGCTTGTTGAACTGTAGCTCCTGGAGTACTTTCAATGTCTTCCGCTTTAACAGATGCAACATCACTGGTTGTATTTTCTTTTTTCATCTTTGTGTAACCCAAGTTAACGATCACTACCTCTTCAATATCTTTGATAGTATCTTTTTTAGGTTTTGTTTTTTGAGCGGTAACCAACTGTCCTCCAATAAAGAACAACACACCCGCGCTCAGCATACGTAATTTAACATTCATATTAACAAATATTTAATATTATTTCGTGCAAATATGTTAATAATTATTAAAACTGCCAAATTTTTTCAGTTTTATTTTTAGCATAATTTATATAATAGTAGAATTTACATATATTTGCCAAAAATTGTATTGAAATGAAAAAATATACTTCTTTATTGGGATGTTTATTAATAATCCCTTTTTTTTCTAATGCACAAACTCTTGAAGAAAGAAGACAAATTGCTTCTCTATCTAACCATACGGGCAATCAAAGACTATTAAAATCTCTTTTAAAAGATGATATGGAGCGTAAGCTAAGATTAGATACTTATCTTCAGCAAAACCCTCATGTCGATAAAGTTACAAAATTTGGAGAAATAGGTATACAAGAACTAATCGATGTTTTACCAAACGGTGAAAAGATTTATGCCAGAACTGACAATAACGGTGCTGCTATTACAGCACGCGCTAATCGCTTATACAATGGAGGCAGTCTTGGAATCAATATTCAAGGACAAAATATGCTTGCAGCAGTATGGGACGGAGGAAATGCCAGGGATACTCATCAAGAATTTATGGTAGGTGGTGTAAGTAAGGTAACATTAGCTGACGGTGTGAATTATCAGGATCATCCAACACATGTTACAGGTACAATTTGCGCACAAGGAATTAGCTCTTTGGTAAGAGGAGTAGCATTTAACTCATCAGTTAAGTCATACGATTGGACAGAAGATTTATCAGAAATGACACTTCAGGCTCAGGAAGGCTTATTAGTTTCGAATCATTCTTATGGACTTGGATCTTTAGGTAGCTTATGGTTTTATGGTGCATATGACAGTAGAGCTCGTTCAATTGACAATATCACTTATAACAATCAATACTACTTACCGGTTGTATCTGCAGGTAACTCACGTAATGATACAACTTTTCCAGGATCTACTCAAATTGTGAACAAAGCTGGATATGATATGATTTTTGGACACGCAAATGCGAAGAATGTCATGACAGTGGCGGCCGTAGCTCAGGTTGATAGTTATATAGACCCTACAAGTGTAACCATGTCATCATTCAGTAGTTGGGGACCTTCTGATGATGGAAGAATTAAACCTGATATTTCTATGAAAGGAGTGGCGGTGAGATCTACATTATCAACCTCAGATACTGCTACAGGTAGTATGGATGGAACCTCGATGGCTTCTCCTGGCGTAACAGCAGTTGTTTTATTATTACAACAATACTATAAACAACTATACTCCGCTTCTTATATGAAAGCAGCCACCGTAAAGGGTTTAATTTTACATACTGCAGATGAGGCCGGAGATTATCCTGGCCCTGACTATCAGTTTGGATGGGGTCTTATAAATGCAGAAAAAGCTGCCGTTGCCATTCGTGATAAGAACAATACTTCCGGATCTAAAAGCATTATAGAAGAACTGAGCTTAAGCAATGGTGCAACATATACCAAAACAATAACCGCCAGTGGTACAAGCCCATTAAAGGTTTCGATTTCTTGGACTGATCCACAAGCTCCAACATCTAATAATGGAACGGTCGACCCTACAACTAAGTACTTGGTTAATGACCTAGATATAAAAGTTGTAAAGGGGTCAACAACATATTACCCTTGGAAATTACAGGGAATGGCTGCCGCCTATGACTCTGCCAGTAATACCGGAACAAACGATGTTGACAATTTTGAAAGAGTGGATATTGACAATCCTTCCGGGACATATACTATTATAGTAACTCATAAAGGTACATTATCCGGT
The DNA here is from genome assembly GCA_023426625.1 of Bacteroidota bacterium. GTDB lineage: Bacteria > Bacteroidota > Bacteroidia > Flavobacteriales > Weeksellaceae > Chryseobacterium. The sequence continues at coordinate 7,957 of JAFAAJ010000175.1, read as the reverse complement.
GGAAGCCAGAATTTTTCATTAATCGCTACATCTGATAATCTTACAACCTTATCAGCAATGGAAACCAATATTCTTGAGAATAAAGTAGACTTTTATCCCAATCCAACAAAAGATTTCATTTATATAAATGAAAAAGGCAAAAATCTAAATGTTTTTGTTTATGACGTTTCAGGAAAATTGGTTATTAATACGATAATTTCTGATAATAATAAAATTAATGTTAGTAAGTTATTGAAAGGGAACTATATGGTAAAATACACCACTATGAATGGAATAAATAAATCTTTTAAATTTATTAAAGAATAATAGACAATTATTCTTTAAATTTATATTATGAAAAAATTACTATATTTATTAATAATTATAAATTCCCAAATATGCTTTGCTCAGATTGGTTTGGGAATAAATGCAGATACTTTTTTTGAAAGACTTTATTTCAAAAGCAATCAATATGAATATAAAGATATTCAAGGAAGTCCGTATTTAAAAGCAGAATTTCAACCTGCTCAGATAGGAAATGATTATAAAAACATTCCTACCAGATACAACAGTTATACTGATTCATTTGAATTTCAACAAGATGGATCAACATATGTCGTACCTAAGGAAGATAATCTGTCCAAAATTGTATTTCAAAATTTTGGAGATACCTTTATCCTTTTCGACTTGAATGGGAGCAAAACCTACCTACAAGAGATAGATAAAGAAGCTGGAGTATATAAAAAAATAACTACTGTATTTCGAGAATTTAAAAAGGCAACCTCAAGTTATGTAGATGATACTCCTCCAAGCTTTGAGCGACAGGCTCCTAAGTATTATCTTTTAAACAATGGAAATTTAATAGAGGTCACTAAAAAGAACTTATACAATAATTTTCCAGATAAAGAAAAAGCCTTAAAAGAATTTATCAAAAAGAACAATCTAAGTTTTGAAAAGGAGTTTGATCTTGTTAAGATTGCTTCCTTTCTAAAAAAATAATAGAATATTAAGCTTGAAAATAGCCCCTGTTTATTTGAATAAACAGGGGCTATTATTTTTCCTCATCCCTCTCCTCAATTATAACTGATTTACAGCTTCAATAATATTTAATGTTAAATAAAATTAAATATTATGACATGGATGTATTAAAATAATGTGATTATCTTTAAGCTCCTAATCGACGACACTACCCTACAAAGTGTGTAAGTTAAAAAGTTAGGGCTTGGATTTTATAATCTGAGCCTTTTTTCAAAAATAAGCATAAATGGTTGAGGACAATGCCCCAATTCTGGATAGGCATGGTCCATTTTTTAGTAGCTTCTTTTAATGTCAGATACACTGATTTCATTACGGCATCATCGGAAGGAAAAGACATTTTGTTTTTAGTGTATTTTCGGATTTCCCATTGAGATTTTCAATTAAATTTGTGGTGTAAATAATTTTTCGGATTTCGAGCGGAAACTCAAAAAATACAGTGAGTTCATCCCAATTGTTTCGCCAGGACGCTATAGCATAAGAATATTTGCTTTCCATTTTCCTGCAAAATCATTTAGAACAGTTTTAGCTGTCTGTTTTGTTGGAGCGGTGTAGATATGCTTCATATCGGCAGAGAATTCTTTTCTGTCCTTCCAAACAACATATTTGCAGCATTTTTGATTTGGGAAGCTTTAGTTTCAGATTCACCAAATGAGGATTTTATCTTCTTTGTTCCGTGTCCGTTTCTGTAATTTCCAGTGGCGGATTTTTGATGCTTCTCATTATCCAGATGGCTTCTAATTCTGCATCAAGCATATGTTCTACAGCTCGCTTATGCATTTCTTTGAAGAATGATGTTAAATCCTCTCATTCTTGAAGAGGCTGTCTCAAAAGGTAAATTAATGCTCTGAGAATCTCCTAAATGACAAAAGTTGTCAGACAGGAGTCCGAGAGAGGGGGTACTTTTGAGACAGCCTCTGTTGTTTAGTAATTCTTCTTTGTCGATCATAACTATATAATGGTTAAATATAATAAAAAGGTATCCTGGGAAATTTTGAGCCGTTATAGCTCAAAAAATTTTACGGAAATAACTTTTTAACTTACACAGTTAGTGAGACACTACCATTAAACTTCGCTTAAACCGAACTCTGGTTAAGTTACCATACCTTCGCAAGCAAACCAAAACTGTATTTCTGCCCTAGATTCCATACTTTTTTTGAGCTTGTTTGTAAGTAAAATGCCGTTTTCTACTTGGGAAACTACTCGTAATTTAAGCTCAATACTGTAATCTCTTTGAGTTCGCTTTTCCCTTTTTAATTCTTGACGTTTCATAACATAAGCTGATTAAGTGTCAACTTATTCAGGACGGGACAAGATATAAAGGCTGCTAATTTTAGCAGCCTTTTCAATTATATATCATTTATTACTTCAGTTTCTTCTTCACTGCCACTTCTTCATAAACCTCTAAAATATCACCTACTTCGATATCGTTGTATCCTTTAAGGTTCAATCCACATTCGTAACCTTTCGTCACTTCCTTCACATCATCTTTGAAACGCTTTAAGCTTTCCAGTTCTCCATCGAATTTTACAATTCCGTCACGAAGTACTCTAACTTTAGAATTTCTGGTAACTTTTCCTGTAAGAACCATACATCCGGCGATTGTTCCAACCTTAGAAATTTTGAATATTTCTCTGATCTCTACATTACCGATTACCTGTTCTTTAATTTCAGGGGAAAGCATTCCTTCCATAGCTTCTTTCACTTCTTCGATTGCAGCATAGATTACAGAGTATGTTCTGATCTCGATTTCTTCTCTATCTGCAAGATCTTTTGCATTTGCTCCGGCTCTTACGTTAAATCCGATAATAATTGCATCTGAAGCTGTTGCCAAGTTAACATCAGATTCCGTGATCTGACCAACTCCTTTATGAAGAATATTTACATTGATCTCTTCAGTAGATAATCTCTGTAACTGATCAGATAATGCTTCTACTGATCCATCCACGTCTCCTTTAAGGATAATATTCAATTCTTTGAAGTCTCCTAAAGCAATTCTTCTACCTAATTCCTCAAGTGTCGTATGTTTTTTCGTTCTGATCGAAAGTTCTCTCTGAAGTTGCTCTCTCTTATTAGCAATAGATTTAGCTTCACTTTCATCCTGATATACCTTAAATTTATCTCCGGCAGTTGGTGCTCCGTCTAAACCTAATATTGTTACAGGAATTGAAGGGCCAGCTTCTTTAAGGTTCCTTCCTCTTTCATCAAGCATTGCCTTAACCTTACCGTGGTTTTTACCTGCAAGTACATAATCTCCAACCGTTAAAGTTCCGGTTTGTACCAACATGGTAGCAACGTATCCTCTACCTTTATCTAGTGATGCTTCAATAACAACACCTTGCGCATTTCTCTCCGGATTGGCTTTCAGTTCAAGCATTTCTGCCTGAAGCAATACTTTCTCCAATAGAAGATCAACATTGTTACCAAACTTAGCAGAAATTTCCTGAGACTGAACATTTCCTCCCCATTCTTCCACCAAGATGTTCAATCCTGAAAGCTGCTGACGGATATTGTCCGGATTAGCATTCGGTTTATCAACTTTATTGATCGCAATAATCATTGGCACTCCTGCAGCCTGCGCATGCGAAATCGCTTCTTTCGTTTGTGGCATCACATCATCATCGGCAGCAATTACAATAATTGCAATATCCGTAATCTGAGCTCCTCTTGCTCTCATTGCGGTAAATGCTTCGTGACCCGGTGTATCTAAGAATGTAATTCTCTGACCATTTTCCAGCTTCACATTGTAGGCTCCAATGTGCTGAGTAATTCCTCCGGATTCACCGGCAATTACGTTCGTTTTTCTAATATAGTCAAGTAAGGATGTCTTACCATGGTCTACGTGTCCCATAACGGTCACAATTGGAGCTCTAGGTAATAGATCTTCTTCGTTATCGATATCGTCTTCTGAATCTGTTTCTTCCAAATCAGCATCAGAGAATTCAATTTTATATCCGAATTCGTCTGCTACCAATAGTAAGGTATCGGCTTCAAGTCTTTGATTCATCGTTACCATTACACCTAATGAGAAACAAGCAGAAATTACTTCTGTTGGAGAAACGTTCATCAAACTCGCCAATTCTCCTACCGTAATGAACTCCGTAACTTTTAATGTTCTGTCCTGAGCATCAAGTTCCTGCTGACGTTCGTCCTGTTCTCTACGGAATGTTCTTTTATCTTTTCTGTGCTTAGCAGATTTTGATTTACCTCCTTTATTGGTAAGTTTCTCAAGAGTTTCTTTGATCTGGTTCTTAACTTGTTCGTCTGTTAATTCAACAGGCATAACTCTTTGTCCAGGTCTATTGTTCTGTCCTCCTTTCTTAAATCCTCCCTGACCTTGCGGACGGTTACCTTGATTATTTCCAAAACGGTTTCCTCCCTGACCACCTTGACCTTGTGGACGATTTCCTTGACCGCCTCCCTGGTTACGATTGCCTTGGTTTCCTCCTTGCGGACGGTTTCCTTGGCCACCTCCTTGGTTGTTATTTCCACCTTGTTGGTTACCTGTTTGATTAGGGCCTCCAGGTTTTTCAATTCTTTTTCTTTTCTTTTTAGCCCCGGGACTTGGTTTAGGCGCAAACTGAGTCAGGTCAATTTTTTCACCGACAATTTTAGGTCCATCCAATTTCTGGTAAACTGTTTCAATTTTCTGAGGTTCCTGTGGCTCATCAGTTTTTTGAGGTTCTGCAGCTTTTACTTCAGCAGGTTTAGATTTCACCTCTGGTTCTGCAGCAGGTTTAGGAGTTTCTTTCACTACTTCAACTGGTTTTTCCTCTGCTTTTTTCTCCTCCACTTTTTCCTCTACTTTAGGTTTGTCTTTTTTAGCAGGTCTGTTTCTGCTTTCGATCTGAGACAAATCTATTTTATCCAGAACTTTAAACTCCTGCTTTTCAGGAGCTGCCTTTACTTCAGGAGCAGGGGCAGCCTCTTCTTTTTTCTCTTCATCTACAGGAGCTGGAGTTTCCTGAATTTCAGGCTTTTTAGTTTCTAAATCTATTTTACCTAAAATTTTAGTTTCTGGTTTTATATTACCTTTAGCTCTTATTACTTCAGGGGTTTTCTTTTCCTCAATTTCCAGCTTTTCTTCCGGAACTTTAGTGATCACCACCTCATGGGAAGCTTTACGTTGCTCGCCATCCTTGGCAAACTCAGCCTCCAATGCAGAATATGCCGCTTCTTCCAATTGAGCGTTAGGATTGTTTTCAACCTCGAAGCCCTTTGATTGTAAAAATTCTACTAATCTGGATATCGAAATGTTGAATTCCTTAACCGCTTTATTTAATCTAATTTTTGGCATCTATATTATTTACTATTTTTTAATTCTTAAAATTAAAGTATTTCTTTTTTACTGTTTATTAAAATTTATTTAAATCTTAATCTTCAAATTCTTCTCTCAGAATACGTTTTACTTCTTCAATAGTCTCTTCTTCAAGATCAACCATATTTAAAAGACTCTCCGTGTCTTTATCCAATACTGATTTTGCAGTAGTAAGACCTACTTTTCTAAATTCCTCCAAAATCCATTCTTCAATGTCATCATTGAATTCTTTCAATTCAACATCATCATCTTCGCTGGACTCTCTGTACACATCGATTTCATATCCTGTCAACCAAGAAGCCAGTCTGATATTTTGTCCTTGTTTTCCAATTACTTTAGAAATCTCTTCAACCGGAGTATACACTAATGCATAGTTTTCATCCTCGTTGATGTCAATTTTATTGATGGTAACATTTCCTAAAGCTCTCTTCACCAAGATTTCAGGGTTTTTAGACCACTGAATTACATCGATGTTTTCATTTCTCAACTCTCTTACAACTCCATGAATTCTTGATCCTTTAACTCCCACACAAGCTCCTACAGGATCTATTCTGTCATCATAAGCATCTACTGCAATCTTCGCTTTCTCTCCAGGGATTCTTACTACTTTTTTCAAAATAATAGTTCCATCCTGAATTTCAGGAATTTCCAGTTCTAATAACTTCTCCAGGAATTTAGGTGCAGTTCTGGAAATAATAATCTGAGGTTTTGATCCTTTAAAATCTACTGTTTCTACAATAGCTCTGATATTTTCACCTTTTTTAAAGAAATCGGACGGGATCTGATTTTCTTTCGGCAAGATAAATTCATTTCCTTCATCATCAAGTAAAATAACATGCTTATGACGGATATGGTGGATCTCTCCTACTACGATTTCCCCGATTCTATCTCTGAACTGCTCATACAACATGGCGTTGTTATGCTCCTGCAATTTTGTAGCCAGAATCTGCTTCAAAGTAAGGATATTTCTTCTTCCCAACTGAGCTACAGGAATTTCCATTGTAAAATCCTCACCCACTTCAAATGTAGGGTCTATTTTTTTAGCTTCGGAAATTTCGATCTCCAGATCATCATCTTCAGACATTTCATCCTCTACAATGGTCTTATTTAAAAATATCTGAAAATCTCCTTTATCAGGGTTTACAATTACATCAAAATGATCATCCGAATCAAATCTTTTTCTTAAAAGTGTCTTCAGTGAATCTTCAATAATTGCCATAAGATCAATCTTACTGATCCCTTTTTCGTCTTTAAAATCACCAAAGGATTCAATCAACGCTATATTATCCATTTATCTTTTTTCTTTTTTTTAAAATTTAATAACTACCAATGCTTTTTTAATCTCAGAGTAAGGAATTTCTTTTTCCTCCTCCACGTCTACTTTACCTTTTCCAATGTCTTTAGGTTTTCGGTAACGTAAAATAAGAGTGATCTTTTCTTCATCCACTTTGGACAATTCCCCTTCAATTTTCGAAGAGTCATTCAACAAAACATCAATTTCTCTTCCGATATTTTTCTTAAACTGTCTTGGAGTTGCCAAAGGCTCGCTAAGTCCTGCCGACATTACCTGCAAACTGAAATCATGCTCCTCACGATCCATATTAAATTCTATAGCACGGCTTGCATCCAGACAATCCTGCAGAGAAACGCCATTGTCTCCATCTAAAATCACTGTAACATCATCCCCTGCAGAAATCTTTAAATCAATGAGAAATAAATCTTTCCTTGTTTCAAGGAATTCGTTTAATAATTCTTCAATTCTGTTTCTAAACTCCATAAATTTATCTTGATTTACCTGTACGAAAAAAGGCTTTCTTCCGAAGCCTTCCCATTTTTTTCCGTAAATCCATTGCAAATATACGCATTTTTTCCAAAAAAGCAAAATCATCTTATTATCAAGCAAATAAGTCGGCTTTCATGCATCGGGAGAATTATAAATTGTAGTGATGGTATTTTTACTATTTTTGTCATGAATTTTAAAAACATACATTTTGAATATAACAATTGTAGGAACAGGTTATGTAGGGTTGGTTACCGGTACTACTCTGGCAGAACTTGGCAATTCAGTATACTGTGTAGATATTGATGAAAAAAAAGTAGAAGGCATGAAAAACGGCATTGTTCCCATCTATGAGCCGAACCTTGAAGAAATGTTCTTAAGAAACATCCAGGCTGAAAGGTTATTTTTCACCACCAATTTAAAAGAAGCCTTAGACAAAAGTGAAGTAGTTTATCTTGCATTGCCTACTCCACCCGGAGAAGACGGATCAGCAGATCTTTCTTATGTCCTCCAGGTTGCCAACAACATTGGAGAAATGATGACCGAATATAAAGTCATTGTAAATAAGAGTACAGTACCTGTAGGAACAGCAGATAGAGTAAGAGAAACTATTGCTGCAAAAACAAATATCCCTTTTGATGTAGTATCAAATCCTGAATTTCTTAGGGAAGGGTTTGCTGTAGAAGATTCCATGAATCCTGCAAGAGTAGTTGTAGGGTCCAGCTCAGAAAAAGCAAAAGGCATCATGGCAAAAATTTACCAGCCATTTACAAATACTGGAGTTCCCATTATTTTCATGGAGGAAAAATCTTCCGAACTTACTAAGTATGCTTCCAATTCTTTCC
>JAFAAJ010000153.1 GCA_023426625.1 Bacteroidota bacterium | reverse complement strand
TATTAAAAAATCGGCGGCCTCAAAGAGCCCGCCGATTTTTTAATAAAATATTCGCTTGTTAATATGAAGCCTATAAAATAACGGTTTGTATAGAGTGCGCCGGAGCCTGAAGCTTTGCAGCCATCCCTTCTATCCAAAGATTGGTTTCTATATCCTGATCAGATTCATTCATACTTACGGTTACCAACTGTCCGTTCTCATTCATGAATGAGGTTGCTATTAAAGCGGCTCTGTTGGACGAAGTTCCTATTCTCTGCGCATTAGGTTTGATGTATTTTGAAACATGTCCTACATAATAATATTCATAGGTGTAATGAACTTCTCCTGTTTTTGTATCGGCAATGATAGGCGCAAAGCAGAAATTCCCCACGTGATTCGGACCTCCGGTTTCATCAAGTAAAATATTCCAGTCTGTCCATAAAGCGGTTCCCTTATTGAAATCATTGATCATGTTTCTTCCGTAAAGTTCTCCTAAGCTTACATCGTAGATCTTGGATATATCGAACTGTTCTTTACAACCTTCCGTAAAAGCTAAGAACTTATCGGGGAATGCTCTTTGAGTTTCTGACAAGTTATCAAAAAGTTGGGTTTTGTTATTCCATGTTTCGTACCAGTGATACCCGATTCCGGCTGCATATTTTGAGGTTTCAGGATCACTTAAAGTAGTAGTTGCTCTTTGATAGATCAAATCTCTGTTGTGATCCCAGATCATCACTTTTTTATCCTTATAACCATTTTTCCAGAGTGTTGGTCCTAAATTATTTTTAAGGAACTCACCTTCCTCTTCAGCAGTATAAATGCAGGATTCCCAGGTTTGTGTTGCCATTGGCTCATTCTGAACCGTCAGTCCCCAAACATTGATCCCTCTTTTCTCATATTCTTTGATGAATTTAATATAATAATCCGCCCAGGTTTGATAATACTGGTTTTCCAATCTTCCACCTTTCAGCATACTTTTATTGGATTTCATCCAAGCCGGTGGGCTCCATGGAGAGAAATAGAATGTAAAATTGTTTCCTATTGCTTTCTGAGCTTCTTTGATCATAGGAATTTTATACTTCTCATCATGTGATACATTGAAGGATTTTAGCGAAGTATCATTGTCTGCAACATAGGTATAAGAATCACTTGAAAAATCACAGGAATTCATATTGGTACGAACAATGGTATATCCGATCCCGTTTTTCCCATAATAAGCTTCAATGATCTCTTTTTGTTTATTTTTCGGAAGTTTATAAAAGGTTTCCGCAGAAGCATCCGTAATAGCGCCTCCAATTCCAATCAGCTTTTGATATTTGAAATCCGGATCTACAAAAATGCAGGCTTCCGTTTCTTTTGGCTGCCCGAACTTTTCAAATTTTACACTTCCTTTGTCCGCCATTTTTTCATTGGCTTTGGAATGGGTAAGAATAACCTTTCCGGTTTTCCCAGCATTTTTCTTCCAGTAATCCTGTGCATTGGCATTAAAGGCAATTCCAATGACGAAACAACCCGCGATCAATTTTTTACCGATCTCATTTTTGTTATTCCCAACGCATTCGTGAATTTTTGATCTCATATTTTTTTGTTTTTTCTGAGCAAATTGCTCTCACTTCATTTTTTATTTTGATAAACTCTTACGTAATCTATGTAATACTTTTGTGGGAAGATACTGTCATCAATCCCTTCTTTCCCACCCCAAAATCCACCAACAGCCAGATTCAAAATGATATAATACGGCTGATCGAACGGCCAGGCTTCATAACTTTTTTCCGTATTGATATAAGTGAAATACTTCTGGTCATCCACATAGACATCAATTTTTTCTGGGGTCCAGTCCACTTTATACACATGGAACTTCTCACTCACATCATTTACTTGGATGGTATCTGTTTTTTGTGTTCCCTGAATATGATTGTATTTCTTAGTGTGAACAGAAGCATGAATGAAACCCTGATTAAAACCAACGTGCTCCATAATATCCAACTCACCGTCATCCGGCCATTGCTTCATATTTTCGCTCATCATCCAGATAGCAGGCCATGTTCCCCTCCCTTTGGGAAGTTTGGCTCTTACTTCTACCGTTCCGTATTGAAAGGAGAATTTTCCTTTCGTTAATAATCTTGCCGAAGTATACTTGTTTTTCTCCCAATTTTCTTTTCTTGCTTCTATGACAAGATTCCCATTCTCTACTCTTGCATTTTCGAGACGGTTTTTGGTATAAAACTGGTCTTCATTATTTCCGTAGCCATCTCCACCTACATCATAGTTCCATTTTGTGGAATCCGGTAATCCTTTTTTATTGAATTCATCACTCCAGATCAGCTTTCTGTTGGGATCCGGTTGGTGTGAAGCACAGCTTAGCATGGAAAAAGCTAAGACTCCACCGATGATTAGTTGGGAAATATATTGGAGTTTCATTTTAATTTTAATAATTTACTGTTCAAGGTTGTCATTCTGATGAAGGAAAAATCTCAAATGTTGTTTAATAGACTCTTCAATACGTTGCGCTTCTTTCAGAGTGACAGAGGTAACATTTTAGTTTTCAAAAAATCTAAAATCTTTGTTCTTCTACCACCAAAAGCGGGTTTTATCCCGCTCTTTATTATTTTGTCCAAATAATCCTTTTGGTTTGCACATCCTGAGAATTGGCCCCGATCATGATATCAAATTCTCCTTCTTCCCAATCATAATTCAGGTTATCGTCATAAAATTTCAGATCTTCAGGAGTGATTTTAAAAGTCACTGTTTTACGCTCCCCTTTCTTTATGAATACTTTTTGGAAGCCTTTCAGCTCTTTCACTGGTCTTACCACTTTCCCAAATAAATCTCTGACATACAGCTGAACCACTTCCTCTCCATCATAATTTCCTGTGTTGGAAACGGTCACACTGATGTTTAACGTCTGATTTACTTTCAGTTCAGTTGAACTTAAAATCATATCCGAATATTGAAACTGAGTATAACTTAAACCGTATCCAAATGGAAATTTAGGATCATTATCAAGATCAATATAGGCTGAAACATAATTTCTGTCCGTATTGTTCTTTGCCGGTCTTCCTGTGTTGTAGTAATTGTAATATACCGGGATCTGTCCTTCAGTTCTTGGGAAACTCATAGGTAATTTTCCTCCCGGATTTACGGTTCCGAAAAGAACATCTGCAATAGAATTTCCTGCTTCTGTTCCCAACCACCACGTGTACATAATAGCCGGAATATTATCTGCAGCCCAATCAAAAACAAGAGGTCTTCCGGCATTGATCATTAAGATGATCGGTTTTCCGGTTTTGGCAACTTCTTTCAACAGTTCTTCCTGAACTCCTGAAAAATGAATATTGCTTCTGCTTTTTGCTTCACCACTCATCGCGTGACCTTCTCCTAAAGTCATGATCACAACATCTGCTTTTTTAGCTGTCTCAACGGCTTCTGCAAACATAGACCTGTCCTGATCGTCTACATTACAGCCTTTCGCATAGAGCAAAGTTGAATTTTTATCAAGCTGATTTTTAATTCCGTCGAACTGGGTGATAATTCTTTCATTATCATCTTTAAAAGCTATGGACCAAAAACCGTGATTGGCTGAAGTTTCTTTCCCGAAAGGCCCTATTAAAGCCACTGTTTTCACCGACTTTGAAAGCGGAAGCAGATTGCCTTTATTTTTCAGAAGAACAATACTTTTAGAGCCAAATTCTCTTCCGAATTTTCTGTGTTCAGGATTGTTCAGCTGTTCTTTCTGTCTTTTTTCGTTACTGAAACGGTAAGGATCATCAAATAATCCCATTTCAAATTTCTTGGTTAAGATCCTTCTTGCTGCATCATCAATGAATTTCGGGTCTACTTTTCCTTCTTTAACCAGCTTTGGAAGTTCCGTCATATAAGCTCGGCTTTCCATATCCATATCACTTCCTGCTACAATGGCTCTTTCTGCAGCTTCT
>JAFAAJ010000147.1 GCA_023426625.1 Bacteroidota bacterium | reverse complement strand
GGTAATTAAATATTGCTGATCGATTGTTGTGGTAACTTGCGAAAGAAAATCCTGGGTCGAGGACCTGATGTCTTTCTGCCATACCACTTCCTGAGCAGAAACGCCCAGAATCGTGCACATAGTAAGTGCACTCACAGAGAGTTTTTTCATACCTGTGTTTTTAAAAAGGTTAATAGTTTATTTAATAAAAATTCGCGTAAATATAAAAATTTATCACCAAATATTGAGTCACCTCAATATGATTTATATAAGGTTTTAATTTTTATTGCGGTAAAGGTAATGCGCTAATACGTCAAAACTTGCCGTGTTAGAATGGTAAAGTGATTTTTTCTAAGAATATAGAATTAAGTTTATTTGCTTCCTTACTCAGGATATATTTAACAATTAAAAACTTTAATCAAGAAATAAAGCAATATAAGGATGTTTATAAAAACAATTATTTTCCTTAAAAAAAGTTTAAAATTTTAATTTATTGATAATTTTAATTAACTTTATGGCGTAAATATTAAAAATAAACGAAAAATATAAATAGCTAATAATCAAGTCGGAATACAAATATAATTATAAAAAACAATTATTTTATATTAAATATATTCACATTCAAGGACAGATTACGGTAAAATATATTTCATTATCATTATTATAATCTTAAAACAAATAAAATTCAGCGATTGAAATTTTTTAATTATGAAAAATAAATTACTATTATTAGGACTTACCATTGTATCCCTCAGCGCAACAGCTCAAGTAGGTGTAAACACCACAAACCCTCAAAACACGTTCCATGTGGATGGAGCAAAAGACAACCCAACAACCGGAGCACCTTCTGTAACACAGCAAGCTAACGATTTCATTGTTACTTCTACTGGAAATGTAGGAATCGGAACCACCACTCCAAATCCATCTGCTGCTTTAGACGTAACTTCAACTGACAAAGGGATTCTAGGACCTAGAATCAGTTTGACATCCAATACGATGCAGTTGGGAGCCAACCCTAACGCATCGGGTTTACTGATTTATAATCCAGGACCGACATTACCTGCAGGATATTATTTCTGGAATGGTACCCAATGGAGAATATTTGAGTCATCATTACCGACAAACAGCGGTCTTGCTAATGTTGAAAGTATTGCAGCCGCAGGACCACTTACTGCTACCACGGATAACGGAAGAGCAGGATATGCGCTTTCTATTACAACTCCGGATGGAAGATTCTCTGTAAGAGGTTTCATTCCGACAGGAGTAAATTTTTCGCAAATTAATTTACAGATCAGAAACAATACGACTTCAGAAATAGACATCATTTCAAACGGACATTACCTTTGGAGTGGTGCGGGAGGTTATCAACAAAATCAGTTAAGATTACCTGCCGGAGCTTGGGCAGGTGATAATGCCACTTCAAGTTCAGCACTTATAAATGCAACAACAGGAGCAAGAATACAGACTGCGGCTACAAATCCATATTGGGGAGATCCGGAAACGTATGCTGCCGGGATGCCAGAACAACGTTTATATACTTGGACAACTAACGATGGTAACGACAAGACCTTCTATAAACTTTTTTATATGATGGGATCTTCAACACCAGCTAGTGCAGGTAACGCAACAACCTGCCCAGGAGGAACGTGTAATACTACGAAAGCATTCTTCATGATCGATCAGATAACAGCGCCATAATTCATATTATACTTAAGATATTTAAAGGGAAGTGAGTTTACTTCCCTTTTTTATACATTATATTTTAATTAATTAGCTGAAATTTAACACACTGTTAATAAAAATATTTGTAATTTTATAAAATATTAACACATCATGACACACCTAATCACTTATCACTATGAAAAAATTCTTATCAACCTTTACTTTTGCCTTGGCTGTTCTTTCAGCAATAGCATGTAAGCATCCCACAAAGGAAAAACCAAATGCGGCTGTTGTCCAAAATATTGCCACTACACTCCCTGCAAAAGCAGATGAGATCACTAAAGAAGTTTATACTGACAATTTTGGGGATCAAATGGAGGTTGCTATCAATGAAACTCAAGGCACCATCAGCATACGGCTGGATGGAAAGACCTATGAACTGACAAAAAATGAGGAAATGCCAGAATACACTGCTTCCAATGCAGAGTATCTGTATTCCAATATCAGAGGAAATGTCACTTTCTTAAAAAGGAATATCGATATGGTTCTTTTTCGTTCCAAACAGAATGAAAAAGTCCGTGCTTCCACTAAAATGGCTTCCTATTAATTTATCATTTAATAATAATTTCTATGAAGAAAATGTATCGCTATTTAATTGTGATGCTAATTACTGCTATCACTGTTTCATGTGCCAGCAAAACATCAAGTTCACAAGCGTCTACTGATATAACAGGAAAAACCTGGAGGCTTGTAGAAATCAATGGACAACCTATAAAACTCGTCAATCAAAACAGACATCCTTATTTATCGCTGGATAAAGAATTGCGATATTCAGGGCATGGAGGTTGTAATGGCATAGGAGGAACATTTCAGATAAAACCTGAAGTAATGCGTATTAAATTTAATCAAGGAATGTCCACCATGATTGCCTGTGATGATCTAGAAACAGAACGTTTGTTTGTTAATGCCATACTTTCGGCAGACAATTATTCTGTGAATGGGAATATTTTATCTTTAAATAAAGCCAGAATGGCTCCTCTCGCAAAATTTATACTTCAGGAATAATATAAGGGCTTCAAAGCCCTTTATTTTTTATAAATCATATAGCAGATCAAAAGTGTGCAATTTAAAAGTACTGAAAAAGCATTGGATAAGATGATCGGCCATTCGTCTTTCATGATGCCATACCATACCCACAACCCAACTCCGGTAATGAGCACCAAGAGCATTATCCATGACAGATCGTCGACATTTTTTTCCTTCAATACTTTTACTAATTGGGGGACCATTGATATGGAAGTAAGCACTCCGGCGATGATTCCTAGAACATTTTCATTCATAATTTAAAATCTATTGATCGATATTTCTTCGTGTAACGGAATATTATTTTCTATAAAATCATATAAACTTTTAGAAAAGTAACAACCATTCAAAATTCCTCTTGCACCCAAACCGTTAAAAACATACATATTGGTATGTTCCAGATGTCTTCCTATGATAGGCCTTCTATCTTTTACTGTTGGTCTAAAACCAAAATTAACTTCACTTATTTCAAAATCATGAAGATAGAATTCAGATAAACCTTTAACCAACTGTTCTACAGCAGAATCATCTACATGATGATGTAATTGCTCTCTGTCATAAGTCCCTCCATAAAAATACAAACTATCATTGTAAGGAAATAAAAAATGTTTCTTTTTTATCGTAATATTTTTAGGGATTTTCTCTGAAAGTTTAACTTTTATATGATGTCCTTTATTAGCATTTACAGGAATCTCCGAGAAAAACGGGTTTTCTTTTACACCCATTCCTTCACAGAAAACAATATTTTTGAAGACAATATCTTTATATAAGGATTCTGAAGAATTTAATCGGCTATAATCAAACTTCTCTTTTATAAGCTGTGAATTATTTTCAAAATGTTTGAATAAATCAATGAAAAAGTTGTTCACATCCAATCTTGCCGATTGATTAACTTTTCCTGTATTAAATTCATTCTTAACAACATCTAAATGCTGAAATTCTTTGTCTAAAAATGCTAAAAGATCCTCATTCTCTGATTTTATCGACCATAGTTTCTGTTCATTTTCATCATGAAAAATCCGGTGAATAGGAGCATCTACAAGATAATTTTTCCCGGTGTACACTTCAATTTCCTTCAACGTTTCTTTGAGGAAATCTATTTGCTCCTGAGCTTTCCAAAAGGTAGTAAACTTTTTTAAAACAACAGGATTAATAATTCCTGCAGACACTTGGGAAGCACTTTTCCGCCCTTCTGAGAATATGAGAAAAGATTTTTTATGCTTTATTAACTGATGAGCAAAAAAAAGTGCCGCATACCCATCACCTACAATAATATAATCTACATTTTTCATAATAAAAAAACCTGAGTAAAAATACTCAGGTTTTCTATAAATATCAAGTGAAATCTTAGTAATTCCACATATCATTTTCCATTTTCAGAATTTGTTCCTTAATTCTGTTACTTTCTTCAATTTGCTCATCAGCATCTTTTGGAATATAGTCCTTGATTGTACCATCTCCTAAGCCGCTTGATGACTTGTAAATAATAGAAGAAAATCTTCTCGCGTTGATTAGATCATCAAATGACAGATCTGCAGCAGAATTTCTCTTATTATAAACATAATTATTAGCTAGAATCTCTCTTGCACTAGGATAATAGATCCAGAATAAATCAATAAGTTCATCTGCCCCAGCTAATGGCATTCCATCCGGACCGATCTTACCTTGAATTGATGGATCCGGACCCATAGCAGAAATTGCAAGAGGTCTGTATTTCATCTGCCCATCTCTCTTATCTATGAACCACATACCCATAATTTTAAGAACTTTTACTTTCTCAGTAGTCGTCTTAATATGGTCTGTATATTCTTTCCTTTCTTGCTCAGTCAACTGACGACCTGAATTAAGAATATCAATAGCCACATCATCAATCACTACAGCTTCTAACCTCTTTTGTATACCTTCCGGAGACAATTTTATTGTTAAATTCTCATCATCGTAAACCTCTTGAATATCTCCATTTAGAGCAGCATCCAATAATAATTGATATAATGATCTAGTAGGTGCAGACATTAGTCCATCTGGATTATCATAATAGAAGGGCTGATTGATCTTATCATTCATATCTATTACTTCCCAAACAAACATACTTTTTAAAATATCCTTTTCAGCAACATATCCATATTCTAAAGGTTTAACCGTTTTATCAATAACAGTATCTCCAACCTTTTGCTTATTTTCATCTCTCATTCTTCTGAATTCTTCCGGAGAAGATGCATTCAGGATAGTTTGCGAGAATACAAATCCCGAAACCAATACTAAAAGACTGCTTATATATTTTTTCATAATGTAATTTTAGTTTATATTAATAACAATTGGAGATATATTTTTAATAATCTGCCCATCAAGACCAGTAGCAGTAGCTTTAATATCATAGATATAAACTACATCTCCCGTTCTTAAGTTTCTTGTTAATCCTTCCGCTTCACTTAATGAATTTCCTGAGATTAGTAAACCTGCTCTACCAGGAACTTTAACCATAAATCCAGTTACATTAAATGATACAGGGAAATCAAAATCAGGGATTGCCGCCTGTACGGATTGATTTGCTACTGAAGTTGCAGGCATTGATAATACATTCTTACCTCTCATTTGACCTTGTGGAGGAGGTACATTTTTAATTCTATACTCAAATACCTGAGAAATTGATTTACCTGTAGGATCTACACCTGATAATGTTAACTTAACCACATTACCTGTAGTAGGCTTAACAATCCATTTCCCTGGGCCTGTACTTCTTACAGAAGCACCTGGAGCAGATAATGACAGTTTAGCATTATCAGCACCTAAGATTGATCCTGAAACAGGGTTCTCAAGTCCTCTATACATTACATTCATCTTATCAGCAGATAGTAATAATCCTTTCTGAAGTTTTACTAACTGCGGTCCTGCAATTACATTATATGTATGTGTCCAAGGGAAACTTTGCGGCTTTCCTGAAGCATCTGTCAAAGTAATTGTACCGCTTAAAGTACGAGGACCTTCTGCACCACTTCCTGAGATAGGAATAATACCCTGACCGTTTTCCTGTCTGCTAACTCCAGAAATATTGATCTTATTACTGTTAGAATAAGTACCTAGCATAACTTTAACTTCGGCCTGTTTACCAACCTGAATATCAACAGGTCCTGAAACGATTGGCTCGTAGCTGCTGAACTTGATGCTTGCATCTACTTTTTCCTGTAATAATAATGCCAATGCATCAGATTGAACGTTTCTAGCATCATTCTGGATAATCTCCAAATTTGAAATTGCAGCGATCAACGGCTGATGATAGAATTTATTCTGGAACCAAGTTTTCTCATTAGGAGACTGTCCCTTAGGATATTCTGCAATAAGAGACTTGTTAGCTCTGTCAATTAAGTCTTTAAGCTGAGGATTGTTTCCAAAAGTTGTGTTAATGTAATTTCTTACATCATCAATTTTAGCTTTCAGTTCCAATGCTTTTGGAGATGGAGTGTTCTCATCACCTTCTGTGAAGAAATAATCAGTAGTAGGTTCGTTGTTGTTAAGTGAAGCAAAATTCTCACTTACATCAATACTGTCTACAAACTCAGATTCTTTCTTTAATTGATCTTTAATCTTTTCAGCATGATCAACTAAAACATTGATTTTATCTCTAAGAGTCTGATAATCGGCCCATGGTTTAGCATAAGTATCAGGTACTTGCTGAGCTTTTGCTTCCAAGGTCTTTTCGAAAATCTTTTCGTTTTTTCTCTCAGTTAAAGTTCTAGTTTCGTTGAGTGCTTTTGTCGAGTCATAGTATGACCTGATGATTTCCGCATCAATATTTAGGGCCATCATAGCGATGAACACCAAATACATGAGGTTGATCATCTTCTGACGTGGAGTCTGTTTTCCTTGTGCCATTCTCTTTTCTTTTGTTTTTGATTAAGTAGTTAAATTTAGAAATGGTTTGGAATTAAGACTTCATCGCAGTAAGCATACCACCATAAACTCTGTTTAAGTTGTTCAAATTAGATGTTAAACCTTGTAACTCTTGATTGAATTTCTCAGATTGCTCAGCAGATTTTTGCATATCAGCAATATACTTGTTAGCAAACTCAGATTGTTTTTTACCGTTTTCTAACTGCATTGCATATAAAGCATTCATACTCTCCATGTGTTGAGCAGCTTTGTTCAACTGATCATTATATTTATGAGTAGAAGCAGATACATCAACAGTTTGGTTAATCTGATCAACAGAGCTAGAAAATTTATCAATACCTGTTCTTAATCTTTCGAATAATTGAACATCTAATTTAGCATCTTGAAGCATTTTATCCAACTTCCCTGAAAGAGAGTTTTCTAATTCAGCAAAATGATCGATATTATTTTTAGAAGATACATTAGAATGTAGTGGGTTTGGGTTTGCATGCTTATCTAATAATTCAGGATAAACATTTTCCCAAGCATAAGACTCTTCAGATTTTGGCGGGTCAAAAGCGAAAATGATGAAAATAATAGCTTCAGTAATAAGTCCTACTGTAAGAGCCATGTTACCATTAATTGGTCCCAAAGTAATGTGAGTAATTTTAAGCCAAGCTCCAAGAATTACAATTGCAGCACCGAATGAATAAAAGAAATTCATCCAAGCATCTTTAGTCTTAAACATATATTTTAGTTTTTTTTAATGTTAAATAAAATCGTTATTGAAAAATAATAGTTTTGGGTTGATTATCTGTTAACTCTTTTTGGTTTAACAGCAGCTTCAGGGATATCCTGTACTGTTCTGAATCCGATATAGCTTCTTGCCGAATCTTTTCTTTCCCAGTCTCTTGCACCTGTCATAAGCATATAACCTACATCCTTCCAAGAACCACCTCTTACAGATTTTTTAGTATCTACTTTATCTTTAGTAGACGGGTTTAAGCTTGATGCAAATGCATATGAAGAGTTGTTATATGCAGATTCTGTCCATTCAGCAACGTTTCCTGCCATATCATATAGTCCAAATCCGTTTTTCTTGAATTTCTTCACCGGAGCAGTATATGTATAAGTACCTTTTACATCATCCTCCATATAGTTACCTCTTTTAGGTTTGAAGTTTGCCAGGTAGCAACCTCTGTCATCCATTAAGTAAGGACCTCCCCAAGGGTATGTTGCATTTTGCATACCACCTCTTGCAGCGTATTCCCATTCAACTTCTGTAGGAAGACGGAATTTCAAAGGTCTTTGTTTTTTTCTTTTTAAGCTTTCGTTGTAGTCAGATTTCAATTTAGATCTGAAGTTACAATATGCTCTTGCCTGATCCCAAGTTACCCCGACAACAGGATAATCTTTATAAGCTTTATGCCAGAAATATTGTTCGAATAACGGTTCGTTATAAGTAAAATGGAAATCTCTTACCCAAACAGTAGTATCAGGATAAATAGCAATGCTCTCACTTCTCAGGTAGTTTACACCTCTTTCGTTATCAGCAATCGCAGCATCCATATCACCCCATCTGTAAGTGTATTTCAGTTTGCTCACATCAAGAATTCTCTCGTTACCAATTCTGGAAGAAGCTGGTAAATACATAGATTCTAAGATTTCAGCATATTCTACATCAGGATATTTTGAAGGGCTCCAGTGTAAAGGAATTTTCCAGTCTAATTTCTTAGTAGGGTCATAACTTCCATCTTCACGTCCTCCCTGCGATTCTAAATATTCTTGATATGGTGTTAAATTATCTTCTTTTTGCGCTAAGTATGCATAGTCTCCTATACCAGTACCTCTACCACCACCGTCACCACCTTCTCCGGCAGCTTCAGCAAGTAAAGTTCTAGCAATAGAATCTCTTACATAATTAATGAATACCCTGTATTCTGCATTTGTAGTTTCTGCTTCATCCATAAAGAAAGAAGAAACAGTTACAGTTTTCAATGGAGCTTTTTCAGGATTGTTAGTCATATCCTGATCAGCCAAACCTGCAATGAACGAACCAGCAGGAATTCCAACCATACCGTATGGTCTTTCTGCAACAAATGATTTTGCTTTTTCTCTTGGTATCAATTCTCCTTTTGTTCCTGGTTTCCCTGTAACAGAGTTACCACCACCTGAACAAGATACCGATGCTACCGACGCAGACAATAATAAAAGAAATATCCTTTTCATGTTAATTTTTATAATTAAGCCGTAAATATATAATTTTTTTAAGAAACTTTTAAGATTTTTTTTGAAATAACGTGAGAAATCTAAATTTATTTTATTTACAAGTCTTTTTTTATTCCACAGTTACAGATTTTGCCAGGTTTCTTGGCTGGTCTACATTAGCTCCTCTATACACTGCTATATAGTATGCTAACAGTTGTAAAGGCACTGATGCAACGATTGGTGAGAAGCATTCTGAGGTTTCAGGAATCTCGATTACATAGTCAGCCATCTCACTTACCTGCTGATCACCTTTATTTACTACAGCGATCACTTTTCCCTTTCTTGCTTTAATTTCCTGAACGTTGCTTACGATCTTATCATAGTGCCCTTTTTTAGGAGCAATAATCACAATCGGCATATTTTCATCAATTAATGCGATCGGACCGTGCTTCATTTCTGCAGCAGGATATCCTTCTGCATGAATATATGAGATCTCTTTCAATTTTAAAGCTCCTTCTAATGCTGCAGGATAATTATACCCTCTTCCTAAATACAGGAAGTTTGTTGCATTCACAAAATCTTTTGCAATATTTTGAACCAAGTCATGAGTAGTATTCAGAACCTCTTCAATTCTCTTAGGAATAGCATCCAGTTCTGCGATAAGACTCATGAATTCTGCATTTCCAAGATTTCCATTATGTTTACCTAGTTTAAATGCAATTAAGGTTAGGATTGTTAACTGAGCAGTAAATGCTTTTGTAGAAGCCACTCCGATTTCAGGACCTGCGTGTGTATATGATCCTGCATCTGTAATTCTTGCAATAGAAGAATCCACTACATTACAAATACCATAAATGAATGCTCCTTTTTCTTTAGCCAGTTTTAAAGCGGCCATTGTATCTGCTGTTTCTCCTGACTGAGAGATCGCAATCACAACATCTTTATCTGTAATAATAGGATTTCTGTATCTGAATTCCGATGCATATTCTACTTCTACCGGGATTCTGGCATATTCTTCGATAAGATATTCACCGATGAGTCCTGCATGCCAAGAAGTTCCACAGGCAATAATAATAATTCTGTTTGCATTTTTGAACCTTTCCACATGATCCCAGATTCCGGCCATTTTAATGATTCCTTCATCTACAAGAAGTCTTCCTCTCATAGTATCATGAATAGATTTTGGCTGTTCAAAGATCTCTTTCAGCATGAAATGTTCATATCCTCCTTTTTCGATCTGCTCAAGGCTTAATTTAAGTTCCTGAATTTCAGCTTCAATTTTAGAATTATCATTGATCGTTCTGATGTCTACTCCTTTTTCCAAAGAAATAGTCGCCATATGACCTTCTTCAAGGTAAATCGCTTCTTTAGTAAATTCCACAAAAGGAGACGCATCTGATGCGATAAAATATTCTTTATCTCCAATTCCAATAGCCAGAGGTGACCCTAACCTTCCCACTACCAAAACTCCAGGATAATCTTCGTGCATTACTGTAATGGCATAAGCTCCATATACTTCATTAAGTGCATATCTTACAGCTGTAGGAAAATCTGTTTCAGCATTGAGATCCATAAAGTACTGAACAAGATTTACCAATACTTCCGTATCTGTTTCCGATTTGAAAGTAAATCCTTTTTCCGTAAGCATTTTCTTAATCGTATCATAGTTTTCTATAATACCATTATGAACGATTGCGATTTTCCCGTTATTAGATAAATGTGGATGTGAATTTCTGTCGCTCGGAACTCCGTGGGTAGCCCAACGAGTGTGCCCCATTCCTATTTTAGCAGTACCTTTAAGCTGGCTGGAAATACTTACCAAGTCATCTACTTTACCTTTCGTTTTTTCAACTTCAAACTTGTCATTTGTACTTTCCAAAACAATACCCGCGCTATCATACCCTCTATATTCTAGTCTTCTAAGACCATTGATAACTATATCATAAGCGTCTTGAAACCCTGTATATCCTACAATTCCACACATATTTGTTCGTGTTTTTTATAATTATTTTTTACCGTAAGTAACTTTCAATTGAATTTTTTTAGCGTTGCCAGAATCAGATCCTACAAAAACAACTCTGTCTCTTGCAAAACTTCTGGACGTATATTGATATCCGGCTAATGCACCTGTAGAAGTGGTTACAAAAGCCCCCATATCAATTTTAAAATATTTATCAGCGTAAGGTTCTGCAGATTCTACAATATCCTTAACAGATTTTGTAACCGTAAAGTCATAATAAGCAGGGTTTTTATCCAGATCATACGCTCTAAACATGGTAAAATTAGCGCCAACCAAACTCAACAAGTCTGTAGTAAAGTTGGTTGTTTCTTTATTATCACTGTCTTTATCCTTCTGAAGGAATACAAATGAAGTAGGCTTCCCATAACCATTATTCCAGTGATCCTGATCTGTATAAATTCTGATTTTAGCACTTATGATCGCAGCTTTATCATTCTGATACAGTTGTTTAAGCTGATTAATAGTAGCTTCCGGGAATTTAATACCAATTGAAGGACCTCCCATTCCCTGTGTAAATAGTTTTTGATCTCCGGTTGCTGAATTTCCCTGAACATAAGTCTGGAAAGGAGCCTCTCTCACATACTCATAATGCCCGATATGTGCATTGCCTGCTCCCATGTTAAATGAATAGGTAGCCTGTGGTCTGGTTGTCGTTCCGTTTTCAATTTTATCGTACTTATAATACATTTTTAACTCCACATCATTAGGTGAAAACTGGAATAAGTAACCATCAGTTTCAGTAACTGAAATTTTAAGCCCTCGGAAATATCTGATAAAGTTTGAAGCATCCTTAAGTTCAAGATGTCCTTTTTTATCAATGATCTTTGTTTTGAAGAAACTTGCAGATAAAGGAATTCTGATACCTGTAGCTGAAGTAAATATGGATGAGTTATCCGAATCTTTAGTAATTGTAACAGAGTTCACATATCCGTTGAAAACTTTTGATCCGATCTCTCCCCCAATCTGATATGCTTTATCCGAATAAGCAACATCTGAAGCCCCATTCAAGAATTCTGTAACTTCATGTACTTTGATATTGAACTGAGGAACAGTCCCATTTATCTTTGCTCTTCCATATTTATTTACAGGATATGTATTCACTACTTTCTTAGCAGGTACACTTCCATCAGGATAAACATAGTCTTCATCTGTGGTAGTGGTCACCGAATCTGAAGCATACGTTGGTTTAATAACCAACACTACAGAGTCCACCTCTGCATTGGTCCCGAAATCAGGATCATAGGTAGATAATCTCAATTGAGTAAAATAAGACGCTTTCTGTAATCCGAACTGATCTTCATTAAATGCTCCTAAAGTTGCCATTCCTAATTTAGAAGCATCACTTCTTATAGAATCTTTATTATCTATATTATAAGCAATCAGATCATAGGAAGTTTCAATACCTTCCGCTGCTCCGTCAAGAAACAACTGTTCTCCCAATGAATCCGGATCCGGTTCGCAATTATAAAGCAATACACTCCCGAAAACCGCCAAGAAAAGCATGGCGAAAGTTCTTTTAATAGTATGAGTCATTAAAGTGTTTTTTAATAAAGTTGATTTATAGAATCTACATCCAGATATTCCGATTTGGAAGCAGACGTTTCATTGAAGGCCTTATCAAGGTCTCCATTTAAGAATTCGTCTCCCTTCACTACCATGTCTACATAATTCATACTTTCGATCACAAAATTCTGAATGCTTGGATTATCTAACGCTTTTAATCCGGAAATATTATCGAACTGCAGTTTTTCCTTGATCTTATTATCCAAAGCAACATCCTTCTCATTATATAAAGAAAGAACAATTTTAGCATCCTTGAAATAAGTATCGGACTCGTAGTAAGTTTTAAGGTAAATCGGAACAAAAGAAGACATCCAACCGTTCAGATGGATCACATCCGGAACCCAGTTGAGTTTTTTGATCGTTTCGATCACTCCTCTTGCGAAGAAGATCGCTCTTTCATCATTATCTTCGAAAGGATTCCCTTCATCATCAAAATAATATTGCTTTCTTTTGAAGTATTCTTCGTTGTCTATAAAGTATACCT
>JAFAAJ010000137.1 GCA_023426625.1 Bacteroidota bacterium | reverse complement strand
TCAAAGAGAGTTTTTTCATACTTGTGTTTTTAAAAAGGTTAATAGTTTATTTAATAAAAAAATCCGCATAAATATAAAAATTTATCACCAAATATTGAGTCACCTCAATATGATTTATATAAGGTTTAATTTTTATTGCAGTAAAGGTAATGCTCTGATACGTCAGAAATTGTCGTGTTAGGGTTTAAAAATGTATTTTTTAGAAAAATTGGAAAGATTTTGAATTAACTACATCCTCTTATAAAAGCTCATAAGTTCCTCGGCGATGATTTCATCATTGAATTTTTGTACAAACTCAAAGCTTTTATCGGCACGGCGTTTTCTTTCGGCTTCATTATCCCAAAGAAACCGGATTTTCGACCGGATATCCAGATAATTACGCGGATCTATATAAACA
This sequence comes from Bacteroidota bacterium, assembly GCA_023426625.1. GTDB lineage: Bacteria > Bacteroidota > Bacteroidia > Flavobacteriales > Weeksellaceae > Chryseobacterium. The sequence continues at coordinate 6,949 of JAFAAJ010000137.1, read as the reverse complement.
CTGTCTTTTCCTCCTGCTTCGGGTAAGCAGCTGGTATTGCTTGTAATGGTCGCTGTTTTTGAGAAAAGGGCTTCGATCACCGGTATTCCGAAACCTTCAAAAAAGCTTGGATACACAAAAATATCGGCTAATTTATAGATCACAGCAAGCTCATCCATAGAAACGCCTTCAAGAAAACGAACCTGATTCTGCATCTTGTTTTTTCGAATAAATGCTTCTACTTTTTTATAGTATGTTGTTTTTTTTCCGATTACAATTAAGGGAATATCTGTTCCTTGGATTGCTTTTAAAATATTCAAAAGATTCTTGCGGTCTTCAATGGTTCCTACATTTAAAATAAAGCGTTCAGGAAGTTCAAATTTCTGTTTTGTAGACTGAATCAATTCTTGCGGCTGTTGTTCCTTGAAAGCTTTATGACAGCCCTGATAAATTACTTCTATCTTGCTTTCGGGGACTTTTAAATACTCAATAATGTCTCTTTTGGTCTGCTCGGAAATCGCAATGATCTTATCAGCAGCCTGAGCCGCTTTTCTGAATTTCCAAAAATGAATTTTTCGGTCAAAAAAAGAATAATATTGCGGATATCTTACAAAGATCAGATCATGAATGGTAACCACCTTTTTTATAGGCGTATTGTCCCATTTTAAAGGCAACTCTCCTGATAAACCATGAAAAATGTCTGCATTTTCTTTTTGGGCATCTTTTCCCATCTTAAACTGGCGGGACATCTTACCTTTTGATGTTTCAATAAAGTGGACATTGGGATTTTCCAGTATCTCCTTTCCTCTTTCAGACTTGTTTTTATTGAAAAGCAAATACTCGTTTTCAGGAAACTTATTGGAAAGAATCCTTACCAGATCACGGGAATAATTCCCCAATCCGGAAGCGTTGTGAAAGAAGCGTTTAGCATCGAAAGCGATCTTCATGACTCTACTCTTTTTTGAAATTCCTGAAATGTTCCGAAAGTATGGTTTTTACTTTTCAGCCAGCCTACAAATTCGTCAAACCTTTTAATCATATCCTCACCTGTATTTTTTGTGGTGAACCCCGGAAGTTTAAATGCTCTATCTTTAATGCCGGAAAATTCCCACGGATGAAAATAAATATTCAGATAATTATCTTTTTTTAATACATCAAAAGCCAGTTTCTTGTAAAAAAATAAAGGAAAATTATGAAAACTCAGCCAAAATAAAGGGATTCTGAAGTTGGGGGAAACGGAAGCCGGGATCTGCATCACATTGCCTTCCCAGAAATAGGTTCTGGAAACTTTTAAATTATTATATCTTCCCGGAAGAAAAGTCGGATTCACGGAGGAATTATAGGAATATCCCGCTTTTTCAACTGCTTTTTCATCAACGGGCATCATTCTTGGCATTCTTAATCCTGTTACATTTGTTGAAAACAATTCTTCCAGTCGCTCTCTGGATTCTTTCAGATGTTTTTCTTCAAAACTGGAGTGAAACCAAGTGTGTGAAGCCAGTTCGTGTCCCTCTTTCAACAATCTTTCAATTAAATGTTTGCTGTTTTCAGCGAAGACCACTGTAGAAAAGAATGTGGCTTTTGCCTGATGCTTCTTAAGAATATTCAAAATGTTTTCAAGTCCGTGCTGTGAGATGGAAATCTGCTTTTCAAAGGGTATTTCGCCTTTGTATTCAAATGGCATGTCAAACTCCTCAATATCAAAACTCAATAATACCATTTCTTAAAAATTTTTATTTTTTATTATATAATTCGGTCTTTCTTTTACCTGTTTGAAGATCTTTCCTAAATAAATCCCGATAATTCCAAGAATAATAAGTTGCAGTCCCCCGAAAAAAACGATGGTCATAATCAGGGATGCCCAACCGGATATTTCGGTTTTCGCAAGAAAGGCGTAAATAACATACAAACCGTATCCAACTACTGAAATTCCGGAAAATAAGAATCCTAAATACGCTGCAATATATAAAGGTTTCACACTGAAAGCCGTGATTCCCGTGAAGGCAAACCTGATCATCTTTTTCAGGTTATAACTGCTTTCTCCGGACAGTCTTTCGGCCGCGGTAAATTCAATTCCGGTTTGTTTGAATCCCATCCAACTCGTCAATCCTCTCAGGAAAAGATCGTCCTCCGTGAAGTTCCTCATCACTTCTACGGCATTGGCATCCAAAAGCCTGAAATCTGAACCGCCCCCTTTGGTAAGGTTTACATCTGAAAGGCGTGACAATAATTTATAAAAAAAATCGGAAGTCTTTCTCTTAAAAAAAGAGATTTCTTTTGGATAGGTTCTTATGGTATATACTACATCATAACCTTCTTCCCATTTTCTGATCAGTTCCGGGATCAGTTCCGGTGGATGCTGAAGATCGCCGTCCATAGAAATGACAGCATTTCCGTGAGCATGATCCATTCCTGCTTTTACAGCCGGTTGGTGTCCGAAATTCCGTGAAAATTCAATGTACTTTACTTCATCAAACTGTTGGGAAAGTTCTTCTAATTTCTGCTGGGTATTATCTCTGCTTCCGTCATTAACAAAGATAATTTCAAAATCATAATTGTTCAGCCCTGAAAAAACTTCCCTTATTTTTTCATGAACCAAAGCAACGTTGCCCTCTTCATTATGGGCAGGAATGACAATAGAAATTTTCTTCATAAATGTTAATTCAAGCTGTAATCTTTTTCAAAATCTTTGGTGAGAAGTTCATAAACCACCCTCAACCAAACCAGAATGCAAGGTACAGCTTTTAGAGAATATTTAATGATATAATCGTTTTTTACCCATTTCGGGAACAGATCCGAAGTAGAAAAACAGGTAAAAATAATGACAAAAATGAGTAATCCCGTAATGAATGGCGTTCTTTCTTTTTGCAGGAAAAACCAGATCATCACTCCCACTACAGCAATAATATAAGTCGGAGATTCTGAACCTGAGCTGAATAATACTAAAAAAAGCAGTGTAGAAGCCAGGATCATCAGTTGGAAAGCATAATTTTTATATTGCTTTATTCTCGCATAAGGTAATGCAAATAAAGGTAATCCTACCGCTAAAAAGACTAGATTGGAAATGGATGCGTCTCCCAGAATTCTTCTGAAAAAACCCATTAATGAAATATCCTGTCTGTTCCCCAATACCTGATTCTCATTATTTTTATCAATAAGGGAATGATACCAGTCTGCATAGCTCTGCAATACAAATTCCGGACTGGAATACACCATAGGAAGTATAAAAAACAATACGGCAATAGCTATTCCTGAAAGAATGAATTTCTTTTTGTTCTGAATGAAGAAAAACTGTGAAAGTCCCACTATACCGTAGATTTTTACAAATATTCCCACTAAAATCGCCGTAACGGATTTTGCTTCCTTTCTTTCGTAAATATACACTGCAGATAACAGTAAAAGTCCCGTGAGAGCAACATTGAACTGCAGACTTAAGGCAGCCGTAATATATTCCTGCAAACAGAAAAGCGCAAAAAGAACTTTTTTACCGTCTGAAAACGGCAGCTTATGTATAGCATAAACGAAAAGAAAAGTATTGGCTAAATTCCAAAGGGAAATTCCCAGCCAGTCCGGCATTACCGCAAACGGAGCAATAAGCGCACTGAAAAAGATCCCGTAATGATTGAGATCAAAAAAAAGATCCGGATAATGTACAAATAGATTCTTCTGTTCCAATGTATTGAAGAACACACTTTTGAAGATCAGATAATTATTAATGGCATAATCTCCCCGGAAGTATTTGGAAATGGCTGTAACTACCGATATAATAAGATAAACCCCAAATATATATTTAGGGTTTAACATGACTTTTAAGAATTTCTCTTTCAAGACTATGTGGTATTAGTTTTATGTTTTTTTTAAACGGCTACATTGTTCTCCCTTAATGCATCATTAAGAGAAGTTTTCTTATCTGTAGATTCTTTTCTCTTACCAATGATCAAAGCGCATGGAACCTGATATTCTCCGGCAGGATATTGTTTGGTGTAACTTCCCGGAATCACAACTGAACGGGCAGGAACTCTTCCTTTGATCTCGATCGGTTCATCACCTGTCACATCAATGATCTTCGTTGAACCTGTCAGTACAACATTTGCTCCCAAAACCGCTTCTTTTTCCACATGTACTCCTTCAACAACAATACATCTTGACCCGATGAAACAGTCATCTTCAATGATCACCGGTGCAGCCTGTAGCGGCTCCAATACACCTCCGCTACCCACTCCTCCACTCAGGTGAACGTTTTTACCGATCTGTGCGCAGCTTCCTACAGTAGCCCAAGTATCTACCATCGTTCCTGAATCTACATAAGCTCCGATATTTACATAAGAAGGCATCATAATAACTCCTGAAGCTACAAAAGATCCTTCTCTGGCAATAGCATGAGGTACAACTCTCACTCCTTTTTCAGCATAGTTTTTTTTCAAAGGAATTTTGTCATGAAATTCAAAAGGACCTACTTCAATAGTTTCCATCTTTTGAATTGGGAAATACATTACTACAGCTTTTTTCACCCATTCGTTTACCTGCCATCCGTTTTCCGTAGGTTCTGCTACGCGAAGTTCCCCGGAATCCAGTAAATAGATCACCTCTCTGATGGCTTTCTGGCTGTCTGCATTCTGTAATAAATCTCTGTTATCCCAAATGTTTTCAATAGTTTGTTGTAACGACATGTTTCTAGTTTAAAATTTTATGCGCCAAAGATACAAAAATCTTATGCAAAACCTCTTTAAGTATTTTATTTGAAGTGCTTTTTGATAAATCGATGAAGATTTTCAGTTTAAACTTTAGCAGTAGAAAAATTTCAATATTAAAGGCTGTTTAGTCATAATTTTAATACAATAATTAATTAAATAAATCTGTCACTTTTTGTTATATTTGATCAAAACTATATTATGAAACATACTTTAGCAATAGGTTTGATTCTGCTTTTATGCAGCTGTACTACCAATCAGGTATACAAATTGGATCCTAAAGCACCTATTGTGGATTACAGCACCAATTATGAAGAGAATGACAGAATGCTTTCCGCTTCCGCAGAGCAAAAGAAACGGGATGAGCAGACTCTTGTTTTAATAAATAATAAAGTTTCCACTTTGGAGAAGTTCAGGAAACTGATGACAAAAGGAAAGATTAAGGATGTAAAAGTGATTAACGATAAAGAGGAAATAGAAAAGCTTAAATATTCCTACAAAGATGTGAAAGCTATCATTATGGCTAAAAAGTAATCCCGGATCAGAAGCATTTTAATCATAAAACCCTTTTAGCATGAAGATAAGCCTTATTCCAGTACTTCTCATTAAGTGATGAGATGATAACGCCTTTCGAAGTGGATGCATGAATGAATTTTACTTCTCCATTGCTTCCTATTTCATGAACAATACCTACATGGGAAACTTTGCTTCCCCCTGAAGTAGAAAAAAATAAAAGATCTCCGGGTTTCACTTCATCAATGTCAATATTCTTTCCAGTTGTGGCCTGATCGGAAGATCTTCTTGGCAATTTCAGATCATTTTCTTCGAACACTTTGAAGGTAAATCCGGAACAGTCGAAGCCGGAAGATGTGTGCCCACCGAATTTGTAGGGAGCTCCTAAATACTTTTCTGCGTCTTTCAGAATCTCTTTAATGTTACCTGATATTTTCCCGTTAAATCTTGAATCCAGTTTTCTGAGACTTTCAGTTTTTACAGTTGCTTTTGGTGCTGTATTTTTAGTTTCCGAAACATTCTTAGCACTTCCACACGATACAATAAGTAAAGAAGCGGTCAGTACAGCAGTGATCGGCTTTATTCTCATGTTTTTCTGAATCCATTCAGGTTTCATATTCATCTGATTTTTACGCAAGTATAATAATTTTTACAAATATACATATTATATTTTAATTATATATAAACTATACTACAACTATACTTTAATTATATAATAAATATTTGTATTTAATTAAATATCATTATATTTGGAGTCAATTTAATAATATGGCGACATACGAAAGCTTTATCAAGCTTCATGGTTCTGTGGGAGATCTGGTTTTCTATACCCTGAATGGCAAGAATGTGGTTCGGAAGAAAAGCGGGTTCAATAAAACAGCATTCAAAAAAAATCCTGCTTATGAAAAAGTGAGACAGAACAGCTCGGAATTCGGACATTGTTCTAAAGTAGGGAAAAGTATAAGGCAGGCTTTAGATCAACATATCAAAAATGCAAAAGAACCCCTACTCTATCAGAAATTCGCTAAAGTGATGACTGAGATCAAAGATCTGGATATGATCGCTGAAAGAGGTAAAAGAACCGTAAAAAACGGCTTATCTACTGAAAAAGGGCGACAGCTGTTAAAGAGCTTTCAGTTTGGGAAGATAGCTAACTTGGAAGGACGGGCTTCTGTTTCTTTAGGATTATGGAATAAGAACCTGCATTTAAGTAAAGGCCTCAATGCAGATGAAGCTGAAATTATTACTTTAAAAATTGATTTCGAAGATTACCAAACCGAACAAAGATCAGAAATTATACCTGTTAATAATCCTGAGGAGATCGCTTTTGAACAGTATTTTCCGGATGATGATGGCATTCTGCATTTTGTGGTCTTAAAGAAAGAAAATAAGATAACCCACATGGGATTTGCATAAAGAAAAAGCCTGTAAACACAGTTTACAGGCTTTATTATCATTGTTCTAATATTAATCTTTTTCGCCGGTCCAAGTACCAGAGATATCCGGATCAGTAACTGCATTTACCCAAGTTCCGTTTGCCTTTTCTTTTCCTTCTTCTTCAACGTTTAATTTACCTCTGAATTCTCCGTCTGACGGTAACCCGATCACTGCATTTAGATCTCCTGAAGTGCTTAAATTACCTGAAATATTATAATTTTCATTCGTTACATCAGAATGCATTGTTCCTGTTACTTTACCATCATTGGCAACCACAAAATACCATGTTCCTGTTTCTGTTCCTTCGTAAGTTCCGGACCATGTACCGA
>JAFAAJ010000078.1 GCA_023426625.1 Bacteroidota bacterium | reverse complement strand
GATAAAACCCTTGCAAATTGCGAGGGTTTTTGTGTTTTACAGCGCAGCTACATTTTTATTAAAGAAGTCTTTAAATTTTTGGTAGTGAGCATTTTGTCTACCATTAAAAAAACATAGAACGTTTTTTAAAGTTATTGATAATATGAGAGAAATATCACAATCATGTAAGTGCATCAGCGAGGTATAACGGAAACATTGCAGAAGTAGATTGGAATAAAGCAGGTACATTAAAAAGATATGCCTATAGTTATGACCCTCTCAACAGACTTACTGAAGCCGTATTCTCAAATCCTAATACTACAGTTCCAGACAATGATCATTATAACGAACGTATGGAATATGATTTGAATGGGAATATTTTATATTTAAAAGGCACTCCCCGTCTTTTTATGGCAACAGTTATGAAATTATTGATGATCTTGTTTATGAATATAGCGGGAATCAGCTGAGTGTGGTTTATGATGACAGTGGTAACCCTTCCGGCTATGAAGGAGGCGGAAACCAGATTGAATATGACGGCAACGGGAATATGTTGCAGATGAAGGATAAGCTGATTGAAGAAATTACTTATAATCACCTGAATCTTCCCAACAGATTCGCTATTGATGACAAACACAAGAATATGAATTATTTATACCGTTCGGATGGTACCAAACTGAAGAAGAACTTTATGGTAACGGGCGATAACGGTGAGATATACGGATCTTCAATGGAGTATCTGGATGGGTTTCATTATTCAACCTCCAGTGGTGACGAGTTGTGGGCGATGTTTCAGTCATCAGGAGGAGGAGCGTATGAATCGGAGGCATTTATGGCTTTCCTTAATGAGAACAATTATGCAGATGTGTTGAAATTTGTTCCCACGGCAGAAGGATTTTATGATTTTGAAAATAATAAGTATATTTACCAGTACAAGGATCATTTGGGTAACGTAAGATTAAGTTACCAAAAAGAAGGAAATGGAGTACAGGTAGTAGACAGCAATGACTACTATCCATTTGGGATGAGTTTTATTAGAAATGCAGAAGAGGAAGCGTATTTTGGAACAGGAAGTTATAAGAATTACAAGTACAACGGCAAAGAACTGCAAGAGACAGGAATGTATGATTATGGAGCAAGATTCTATATGCCGGATATTGGTAGATGGGGTGTGATAGACCCAAGAAGCCAATACACTCATGAAGCCTACAGCTACGTTTGGAATAATCCTATATTTTTTAATGATCCAACAGGAATGACTGGAGAAGAATTTGGCTTTCCAATACGTGACGGGTTGAAAGATGGAGAAGTATAGCATGACTCAGATGGATTATTTACATGGGACGCAAAAAAAGGTATGTGGATAGATGCTAATAATGGGAGTTCTGTAATCACGCAAGTTTCCATGTTAAAAGAATCCGATAAAAATAATGGCGGATTTAATACGGCATCAGCTGCTGCTGTAGCAACAGTCAATATAGAGAATCCTGTTGGATGGGGTATATTGGCAGGACTCTTGGGACTCGCCATATATCAAGAGGCTACAAGACCTCATTATGAATGGTATACTCCAGCATCCACAACAGTCGCAGACCCAGGTGCAGGAATGAGAAACTTGAAAACAGAGGATAGTGCAGAAGATAAAGATGTAAACGGTGTGAAAGTGCCTCAGGAAGGAAAGCCTGACGCAAGAACAGAACCAAAAGATTTACAAGAGCAATTAACAATTGAAGAGGCGGAATCAGGTCAAGGAGACACTATTATGAGCGGAAGGCTTAAAGATCCTAAGTATAATAATAATACTAAGATGCAACATAGCCATGATCACGGAGATGGAACAAAAACGGAAGTTCATTACGATATAAATAATAAGACGGGGAAACGTTCTGGATTTAAAATAAAAGATGGGACAAATGCTAAAAGTAGAGGACACCGCTATCCATAATGAAAATCTTAAAGAATGAGAATTAAATATATTGAAATAAACAATCCGGAAAAGGTAAAATATAAGATAAGTTGGCAAATACCATATGAACGTTTTCCTTTGACCGTTGGTAAGGAATATACAGTTTATGCAATTGAATATACAGAAGAAGGGAGAATTAATTTTTTTATTTTAGATGAAAGTGGTAATATTTATCCACATAATTATCCTTCAGAATTTTTTCAAATCACAGATAATAAAATGTCAAAATACTGGGATGGTTTTACTGGTAAAGAGAATTATCCTGTCGCCTCTGTATTTCCCAATTTGATTACGTTTAAAGAATGGAAAAATAATAAATATTTTGAAGAAGAAATGATGGATAATATTGGTAATGCAAATATTATTTTTCAAAAATATCAAAATTTAATTGACAATGAATTTCCTGATCAAAAGTTAGAGAATGCTATTGATGTTGGAGATAATTGGGTAATGTGTTATAACTGCGATGAATCATGGGAAGTAAAAGATAATGTTGGAATTATTAAATGCCCTAAATGTTTTACAAAACAAAATAATCCATACTATATTTGAAAATACTCCGCTCGATTGAGCGGAGTATTTGTTTTATACAGGATCTAAACTTACAGTGAATATGCTTGTTTAGTCTTAAAACCTCTTACCAAAGCATCAATAACAAGATAGATTTGTTCTTTAGCAGACTTTGGTAAACTTCCAATCTCCTCAATACGTTTTAGGGTATTGCTATCTACTTCTAAAGAAGTTTTACCTACAAGATAATCTAAAGAAACCTGCAAAGCATCTGCAATTTTAATAGCCACTTCAATAGACGGTTTACTTCCTCATGTTCCATGAATTATTTATACCGTTCGGATGGTAGCAAACTGAAGAAGAACTTTATGGTAACGGGCGATAACGGTGAGATATACGGATCTTCAATGGAGTATCTGGATGGTTTTCATTATTCAACCTCCAGTGGTGATGAGTTGTGGGCGATGTTTCAGTCATCAGGAGGAGGAGCGTATGAATCGGAAGCATTTATGGCTTTCCTTAATGAGAACAATTATGCAGATGTGTTGAAATTTGTTCCCACGGTAGAAGGATTTTATGATTTTGAAAATAATAAGTAACGTGAGTTCGATGTAAGAAAACATGATTGGATTTTGTAAAAAAGCGAGAAATTTAGTAATAAAAGCAATCCATTGAGAAAAATTCCAAATATACTGTTGTAAATATTTTAAATGCTGAAGTGTTTGGTAAGAATTTCACTAAATATACCATTATCCTAAATGGCAAAAAGTATATTCGTATGGGAAT
>JAFAAJ010000053.1 GCA_023426625.1 Bacteroidota bacterium | reverse complement strand
AAAGGTCTTCTGCTGGAATGGAGCCAGAAGAAAAAAGTAAATATAAAGTATGAGACCTGTGAGGAGATTCAGGTAAACAAAGCGATAGTATTCCGTTGCCACGTCTGGCTGGGTGAAGAGAAAATCGCAAATGCCACGGAAACCTCCAAAAAGAAAGCAGAAGAAAAAGCAGCACAGAGAGCGTTTTATATTTTAAATAAAAAAGAAAATATACTTGGAAATCCAAAAACTTTATGATCTAGACGAAATAGAATTTGAAGATGTTACCATTGGTTTGGTAAGATTAGCGAAGAATATACCTGATCATGAATTTTTTTACACGATAAACAAGAGCAACGATCTCACATTTTCAAGAATAAAAGATCTTATTTACCACGGTTCTTATTACGATTACCATTTCCCTAGATTTGAGGCTTATCATAAGTCTACAAAAACCTGTTTTACTTTCATTTCAAACAAATCATCCGAAAGCAAACAAAAAAAACAACAAACTGAACTCTTCACAGACGAAGAGAATATTAAATTTTTATTAAATAATCAGGCAGAAGTAGAATATATTTTGCATTGTTCGGAACAATTCCCTGATTTTTCCGTAATTTTGCTCCCTGAAAATCTTGTGTTTCCTATCCAGGAATACACACTGAGTTCCGACGAGGAACTTTATCAAATTATTGAGTATTATGAATAAGTATTTAAAGAAAACAAAAATTATCGCAACGCTGGGACCGGCTTCATCATCAAAAGAAGTGATGTTGGGACTTATGAAAGCGGGCGTTGACATTTTCAGAATAAATTTTTCACATGCAGATTACGACCTAGTTCGAAAAAATATTGAGATCATCAGAGAACTTAATAAGGAATACGGTTTTTCCGTAGGTATCCTTGGAGATTTACAGGGTCCTAAATTGAGAGTAGGTGTTGTAAAAGAAGGTTCTTATCTTAATCCGGGAGACATCCTTACTTTCACGAATGAGAAAATAGAAGGAGATTCCACTAGAGTCTACATGACTTATCAGCAGTTTCCTCAGGATGTTAAAGAAGGAGAAAGAATCCTTATTGATGATGGTAAACTGGTTTTAGAAGTTATTGAAACCAATGGTAAAGATACGGTAAGAGCAAAAACCATTCAAGGGGGACCTTTAAGTTCGAAAAAAGGGGTAAACCTTCCGAATACAACGGTTTCTTTACCTGCTTTGACAGAAAAAGACGTTCAGGATGCCAATTTCATGCTGGATATGGAGGTAGACTGGATCGCCCTTTCATTTGTACGTCATGCACAGGACATCATTGATCTGAAAGAACTCATCAAAAACCATCCGAAAGGCAGCTTCAAAACACCTATTATTGCAAAGATCGAAAAGCCTGAAGGAGTAAAAAACATAGACCAAATCTTATTGGAATGCGACGGATTAATGGTTGCCCGTGGTGACCTTGGTGTAGAAGTTCCGATGGAAGAAGTTCCGGCTATTCAAAAGACTTTGGTTGAAAAGGCAAGATTCTACTCGAAGCCTGTGATCATTGCCACTCAGATGATGGAAACGATGATCAACAGCCTTACTCCTACAAGAGCCGAGGTAAATGACGTTGCTAATTCCGTATTGGACGGTGCAGATGCTGTAATGCTTTCCGGAGAAACATCTGTAGGTAGATATCCTGTTCAGGTGGTGGAAAATATGGCGAAGATTGTGAAGAATATTGAAATGACTCATTTCTACCAACACAAAAACGAACCTATTGAGAAAGATTATAACTGTATTGATGACAGATTTATCACAAACAGAGTGTGTTTAGCAGCCGTAAGAATTGCTAAAACAACTAATGTTTCAGCGATCGTAACATTAACTCATTCCGGTTATACAGCTTTCCAGCTTGCAGCACACAGACCTAACTCTCATATTATCGTTTATAGTGGAAATAAGAGAGTAATCACTATGCTGAACCTTCTTTGGGGTGTTCACGCTTATTATTACGATATGAAGAAACCAACTGATGAAACGATCATTCAGGTGAATATGTTAACTCATAATTATGGTTATATTGAAGCAGGAGATTTTGTAATTAACATCAATGCGACTCCGTCTTATGAAGGAGGTAAAACCAATACATTGAGATTAACTACTGTGTAAGGATATTTACATATACAAAATAAACAACTCCCGAAAAATTTTCGGAAGTTGTTGTTTATTTATGTCTTTAATAATTGCAAAGTGAGATATTTTCTATATCCAAAACTTATATAATATAAATAAATAAGCATTCTCCAACCTCTCGCTGTTGGAAAAACTTCTAATTTTATATCATCTGAGAACGATTTATCAATTTTAAATTTTTGACTTCTACACCAATCTATCTTAGCAACTATTTCAGCCTCAGCATCTATATAAAAACTCATCTCAGCATCTCGTTCAATACTTCCTACACGTTTACCATTACAATAGATTTGATAATCTCTATAATAATCTGGCATATATGGTTTCCTAATGATTGTTATTTTTTTTCTCACAATTAAACAGTTTTATTCAAAAACATTAGCCAATACTTGTTTACTTCCGGAACCAATAAAAGGCTTCACTTACACCAACCATAACAGCACCCAAGTGACCTGCTGCACCTCCCCATAAAGCGCCTTGTGCGCCTCCAACTACATCTGCGTAAATATTTCCTTTAGTCCAAAATGTTTTTTTATTAGAAAGTCCATTTGTATTGTGATCTGGATTTTCAATAGCATAATTATACCAATATTACAACTACCAAATTTTTGGGTTGTATTATTTTGTATTTCAATACAATCAGTTTCCTACAATTGTTTTAGCGGTAACAAATTCCTTCAACGCTAATAAAGACAATTCTGTACCATATCCTGAAGCTTTTGCTCCACCGAACGGGAAACGAGGATCGGAACTTGTCATTTTATTGATATTAACCGTTCCCGATTCTAAATTTTCGATGAAGAATTGTTGACGGTCTTTATTTTTAGTCCATACAGAATTAGAAAGACCAAAAGGAATGTCATTCGCTAATCGCAAAGCTTCCTCATCATTTTTAACCACCATTACCATTCCCAACGGACCAAACAGCTCCTCTTCCAAAATAGGATTACCTTCATTCACCCTGATGAGTCCCGGATTAAATTCATTTTCAGAAGTTCTTTCCAACGGAATAATAATCTCAGCTCCATGTTCCAGCGCTTTTTTAAACTGTTTTTCCAGTTCATCCGCCAAATCGGCTCTTGCCATTCCCGCAATTTTCGTTTCCTTATCCATAGGATCTGCAGGAATATATTTTTTGTACTCTTCAATAAATTGAGGAAGAAATGCATCTTCAATTTTTTCGTCTATTATAAATCTTTTAGCTGCTGTACAGGTCTGTCCACAGTTTTGCAGTCTGGATTGCACCCCTTCTTTCACCGCATGTTCCAGATCGGCATCATCCAACAC
>JAFAAJ010000038.1 GCA_023426625.1 Bacteroidota bacterium | reverse complement strand
TCACTACAGTTTCCCCATCACAGATGGCATCTACTTCCACTTCCTTTCCAACCATGTATTTGTCAACCAAAACAGGGTGTTCAGGGCTTGCTTCCACCGCATTTTCCATGTAGTGAGCCAATTCTATTTCCGTGTACACGATTTCCATTGCTCTACCTCCCAATACATAACTTGGACGTACCAAAACCGGATAACCGATCTCGTTGGCAATTTTGATGGCTTCTTCTTTGGAAGTGGATGTTTTTCCTTTTGGTTGAGGTATTCCTAATTCCTGAAGCGCTTTTTCGAATTTATCTCTGTTTTCCGCTCTGTCAAGGTCTTCTAAGGTTGTTCCTAAGATCTGAACTCCGTGAGAAGCCAGTTTGTCCGCTAAATTGATCGCTGTTTGTCCCCCAAACTGTACGACAACGCCTTTAGGCTTTTCAAGCTCGATGATGTTCATCACATCTTCCTCTGTTAAAGGCTCGAAGTATAATTTATCTGAGATTGAGAAGTCCGTAGAAACCGTTTCAGGGTTATTGTTGATGATGATTGCTTCGTAACCCATTTCTTTGATCGCCCAAACTGAGTGTACCGTTGCATAATCAAACTCAACACCCTGCCCGATTCTGATCGGTCCTGAACCTAAAACGATGATTTTTTCTTTGTCGGTTACAACAGATTCGTTTTCTTCTTCATAAGTTCCGTAGAAATATGGCGTTTCACTTTCAAATTCTGCAGCGCATGTATCTACCATTTTATAAACCGGCATGATCCCGTTTTCTTTTCTGAAATTGAATACTTCACGTTCTGTCACATTCCAAAGAACTGAGATATTCACGTCCGCAAAACCTAGCTTTTTAGCCTGAATTAAAGTTTCTTGATCGAATTTATTTTCAGCGATCGTTTTTTCAAAATCAACTAATTTCTTTAGTTTCCAGATGAAGAATTTATCAATCTTGCTCCATTCTACAATCTGTTCCCAGTCATATCCTCTTCTTAAAGCATCTCCGATGATGAACAGTCTTTCATCGTCACAAACTCTGATTCTTCTCTCAATTTCCTCTGCTGTTAAAGCTTGAGCTTGTTTAGTTTTTAATCCTAAATGTTTGATTCCTGTTTCCAATGAACGGATAGCCTTCTGTAAAGATTCTTCGAAGTTTCTCCCGATTGCCATTACTTCTCCGGTTGCTTTCATTTGGGTTGAAAGTCTTCTGTCCGCTGTTTCGAATTTATCGAACGGGAATCTAGGGAATTTAGTCACCACATAATCCAGAGCCGGTTCAAAACAAGCATACGTTTTTCCTGTTACTGGATTCATGATTTCATCAAGTGTTAAACCTACTGCGATTTTTGCAGCGATTTTTGCGATCGGGTAACCTGTTGCTTTTGATGCTAAAGCTGATGAACGGGAAACTCTCGGATTTACTTCAATGATATAATAATTGAATGAATGTGGATCTAAAGCCAACTGTACGTTACACCCTCCTTCAATTCCTAAAGCTCTGATGATTTTCAGGGAAGCGTTTCTCAACAACTGATACTCTCTGTCTGAAAGTGTCTGAGAAGGCGCCACTACTATTGAGTCTCCGGTATGAACTCCCACAGGATCTATATTTTCCATGTTACAAACTACAATTGCGTTGTCGTTTGCATCACGCATCACTTCGTATTCTATTTCTTTGAAACCTGCAATTGATTTTTCGATAAGACATTGTGTTACCGGACTGTATTTTAATCCTAATTCCGCAATTTCCTTCAATTCTGTTTCGTTGGAAGCGATTCCACCTCCTGTTCCACCCATTGTGAAGGCAGGACGAACAATTACAGGATAACCGATTTCTTCTGCGAAAGCAAGTGCTCCTTCTACTGTGTTTACGATATCAGATTCAGGAACCGGTTCGTTTAATTCTCTCATCAACTCACGGAAAAGATCTCTGTCTTCCGCTCTGTTGATCGCAGAAAGTTTTGTTCCTAATACTTCCACTTTGCATTCTTCAAGAATTCCTGATTTTTCCAGTTCCACCGCCATATTAAGACCTGTCTGACCTCCAAGAGTCGGAAGAAGCGCATCCGGACGTTCTTTTCTGATGATATGACTTACAAACTGGAGGGAAATCGGCTCGATGTAAACTTTATCAGCGATTTCAACATCCGTCATGATCGTTGCAGGATTGGAGTTGATCAAAATTACTTTGTAACCTTCTTCTTTCAAAGATAAACAAGCCTGCGTTCCTGCGTAATCGAATTCCGCCGCCTGACCAATGATGATAGGTCCTGAACCGATTACTAAAATTGTTTTTATATCTGTACGTTTTGCCATTTTTCTTTTTTTAGATACAAGATGTCAGATGTCAGATTTCAGACTTCCAACAAGATGTTTTACTTTTTTAAATTGGATTTGAATATATAAATCATTCTTTGAATTTCATTTAGATTTGATATTAAAACATTAACTTTTTCTGCTTCAAGTAAATTTAATTCTCTGGTTAAAATTAGCTGCGTCTGTAGTTCAAAAGAGGAAGCATTCGCCATTCCAAGAAAATGATAAAACTCTCTATCATTATTTCTTCCTGCTCCTTCTGCAATATTTGAAGGAATAGAGATTGCAGATCTTTTAATTTGAGAAATTAAGCCAAACTTTTCATCTTTTGGCAGATCAACACAAATTATATAAACTTGTTTTGCCAAGTCTATAGATTTCTGCCAAAATACCAGTTTTTCAAAATTGTGCATAATAAAAGTCTGTTATCTGATGTCTAATATCTTAAATCTTATTACTTCTTAAATTTTTCCATCATTTCAACAAACTCATCAAACAGGTAGTTTGCATCTTCAGGGCCCGGACTTGCTTCAGGATGATACTGAACGGAGAAGCATGGATGAATCTTGTGTCTTAAACCTTCATTTGTTCTGTCATTCAATGCGATATGAGTCTCTATTAAATCTGTTCCTTTAAGGCTTTCCTGATCTACAGCATATCCGTGGTTCTGAGAAGTGATCGCCACTTTATTTTTCTCTAAATCCAATACAGGGTGATTTCCTCCTCTGTGTCCGAATTTTAATTTAAACGTTTTCGCTCCACAAGCAAGACCAATTAGTTGGTGGCCTAAACAGATTCCAAAGATCGGAACTTTTCCTAAGATTCCTCTGATCATTTCAAGAGCGTGTTGGTTGTCTTCCGGATCACCGGGACCGTTTGATAACATTACTCCGTCTGGATTCATCAGTAATATTTCTTCTGCCGTTACATCTTGAGAAACCACTGTTATATCGCAATTTCTTTGAGATAACTCTCTGATAATTCCTAATTTAGACCCAAAATCCACAAGCACTACTTTAAGTCCTCTTCCCGGATTGGCGTAAGGTGTTTTTGTAGACACCGTTTCCACCTGATTGGTTGGGAAAGTTGTTGATTTCAGTTCTGCTACCACCGTATTTTCATCGGCATCAGCATTTACGATCTTTCCTTTCACCACCCCATGGTTACGAAGAATTCTCGTTAATTTTCTTGTGTCAATCCCTGAAATTCCTGAAAGGCCTTTCTTTTTGAATAATTCATCTAAAGTGATCTGTGTACGGAAGTTTGACGGAAAATCGCAAAGTTCCTTTACAATAAGACCTTTAATAGCTGGTTCAATACTCTCGTAATCATCACGGTTGATCCCGTAGTTCCCGATAAGGGGGTACGTCATACATACAATCTGACCGCAATAAGACGGATCGGAAATCAATTCTTGATACCCGGTCATTCCGGTATTGAAAACCACTTCTCCTGCAGTTTCCAATTCTGCTCCGAAACCTTCTCCATGAAACACTTCACCGGACTCCAGTATTAACTTTTTCTTCATTTTCTTTATTTAGATTTCTTTTATTTCTATTTATTTGTACAATGTCGGTTGTAAAATGTATAATGTATTTTTTTTATATTTAACTTACATTTTACTTTGTACATTCTATTTTTTACAATTAAAGGTAAACCCTTTCTGTTCCAACGCTTCTTTAAGGATAGCCATTCTGGCAAAAACTCCGTTCTGCATCTGTCTGAAGATTCTTGAACGTTCACATTCCACCAAGTCTGAATCTATTTCTACACCTCTGTTGATAGGTGCAGGATGCATAATGATGGCTTCTTTTTTCATTGATCGTTCTCTTTCTTTTGTCAAGCCATATTTTCTATGGTATTCGGAAGCGGTAAAGCTCATTTTAGCATCGTGCCTCTCATGCTGAATTCTCAATAACATCAAAACATCCACTTCTCCAATCAATTCATCCAGAGCGAGATAAGTCCCGTTAATTAAAGCTCCTTCATCAAACCACTGTTCCGGTCCGGAGAAATACACTTTCGCCCCCAATCTTCTTAATGCTTCTGCATTTGAATTGGCTACCCTGCTGTGTTTTACATCTCCTACAATACCTACTTTCAAACCTTCAAATTTTCCAAACTCCTGATAAATTGTCATCAAATCCAGCATACATTGAGATGGATGATTTCCTGTTCCGTCTCCACCGTTGATGACAGGAATATTGATGTTCTTCAGTTCATCAAAGTAGCGGTCTTTTTTATCTCTTATCACCACAAGATTCACACCCAGGCTTTCAATGGTTTTTACGGTATCATATAAA
>JAFAAJ010000018.1 GCA_023426625.1 Bacteroidota bacterium | reverse complement strand
ATATCCGATATTATAGTATACCACACTCATATTGGGATAAGTGCTTTTCTTGTTTGCCTTTTCGAAATTCTTTATGGAAAACAGGAATTTGTCGAGGGCAATTTCGGCATTGGTCTGGCTTTTATAGATCATCCCTCGGACAGCATAGGTTCTTGCCGTTTCAATATATTTTTGCGGATCGTCTTCAGGCATCTTTTTTAGAAATTCATCCACTTCATTTAAAGTTTCAAGACTTTTGCTGAAAAGCTGCATCTGCTGATATTGTATGGCAATGGCAATCAAAACACTGGTCTGGGTTTTAACGTCATTGGTCTTTTGTGCGAGTTCTTTTGCTTTCAAAGCATAATGTAAAGATACATCATAGTCTCTCTTGGCAATGTTTGCCGTGGAAAGAAGCTTATACATCTCGATGGATTTATCGATGTCTTTTTCATCTTTAAGTAGGCCTTTTACAATCTTTATGGCGTAATCAGGATTGTTGTAGATCTCTGCCTTGGCTTTTTTCAGCAGAGAATCACTAGGAATTTTCTGCCCGTATAAGGGTTGAAAAATAAGAAAACCCAATAATAATATCTTCAATACTGTTTTCATGATGCATTCTTTTTACTGATTTCCTGAATGTAGGCATTCGGAGACATTCCTGTCACAGATTTAAATACAGTGGTAAATGCACTGTGTGAGGAAAATCCTGAGAATTCTGCGAGATAACTTACCTTATAATTAAGATAAGTGGGATCTGTTTTTAATAAGTGGGCAATATGGTTGATCCTCAGTTCATTAATATAAGCGTTGAAATTTTTCCCTTTACTGTTATTGATCACTTCTGACAGGTATTTGGTATTGATCCCCATCTGGGCGGAAAGGGTTGCAAGTGACATGTTCTTGTTCAGATAATGATCAGAGCGTTCCCATTCTTCCAGTTTTTGCAGGATCTCATCCTCTTTTTCCTTTGAAATCTTACTGGAATCTTTTTCAACAATATTTTTATCAACGGGTGTAATCTCTTCTTTTATTACAGATACCGGAATTGGGACAGTCTGCTCTCGGCTTTTTTGTTTTTTAAAGAATGCTGTCTGTTTTTTTAAGTCTCTGTTCCGGCTAAGTTGTATCAAGAAATAAATCATACCTGCCAGAATAAGCAAGAAAAAAATAAAGGCTAGAGTCCAGAAACGTTTGGTTTCAGTCTGTCTTTGGAACTCAAGGTTATTATTCTGATAGGATTCCACCAGCTTTACAATATATCGTATCCCATCCCTTTTGTTGGCGTCTACATCAGCTTTCGATTCCGTATACAGATCATTGTATTTCTGGAATTCTTTATCATTATGCAATGCAAAATAGTTTTTAAATAAAGCTCCATAGATTTTGATCCTCATATTGTTATATGCCAAACCGTCGATTCGGGAAAGAGCTTTTTCCAAGTACATCACAGAAGTTTGGTAGTCTTCTGTCAGAAAGTAGTATCTGGAAAGGTTTTCGTAGGCGAGAGCATAAAGAAATGGCTGATTAGGCAATTTTTCAATTTCTTTTATGGTTTTGGTAATCAGTGTTTTGGCTTCTTCAAGTTTGTTCAGTCTCATCAGGTAAGATGACTGGAATATTTTATTTTCAAAACCTATGATCCTGTTCTCTGCATTCTTATTATCAAGATACTGGTTACTTTTATGAATGTTTTCAATTGCTTTTACATAATCTCTGGTGATTCCGAAATTAATGCTCTGAAGCTGGTAAAGCTTGGCAATTGTGATTCTTGATTTAGGATTGGGGCTTCTTCTAAAGAGTTTTTCATCTGCGAGAAGATTGGAGATGATCTTTTGAGACTGGTTGTATAATCCTAAATTCTGATATTGATCTGCAAGGTTGTAATCTGCAAACATCTGCATGAAATAGGAGAGGCTTTCCCGCTTCTGGTTGTCTTCTTTTTGGGTGGAGATCGTCACAGACTGAACGTAATCTCCTTTTAAGGAGTATGCTTGTGAAATGATGTTCTGCAAAACGATTTTATGTTCAACATTCTGGTCAACGATGAGTAGACTTTGTGAGTAGTTGATGCACTCATCCGGGTTTTGATATAATTTTTCAAAAGCTTTATCAACAAGCATATTGAAATCAGGAGCAGATTGTCCATATATCAATACAGAACAAAATGATAAAATTATTGTTAATATTTGGGTACTAGTTTTACGCATTTTTTTGCAAAACGGTTATTTCTGATTTATTTTTCGTCAATTGTCTGAAATTTATGCATGCAATTAATATTTTTTTATGTATTTGGTTTTTAGTGTTTTAAATTTATGATTCTTTTTAATTTCATGAATTTTGTAAGTCAAATTCTTTTGAAAAGCTAAATTTAGTATTAATATTGCCACGTCATAAAATTATTGACAGTCAAAAAATATGAAAAAAAAATGAAAACATTTAATTATAGTTAAAAGGTTTTCATAAAAAAGTAAAAATCAATGTAGAATATGGTCGGTCGAAAGTAATCATTCAATTTCTGGTTTAAATCAGGTTGGTATTTCATCTTAGTAATAAGATCTATGTATTGCAATTTTTGTGAAAGGGGAAGAGTCACAGAATTTTTAATCATAAAACAGTAAAAAGTAAAAATTAGGCACTTGAGACATGACCACAAACTCGCGGAATTTTCCGCGAGTTTTGTTTTATACAGTCAAATATCATTTAGGATGATTAGCGCGAGTTTTTTTGAATAAGAGGGTGAAGTGATTCGATGGATTAATTAAGGAGACTTTTTTAAATATAAATAGTGTTTTCTTACGCAATCCGTTCACCGCTGGCTGTTACTTGCATAAATGGGGAATGAAATGACTTAATTTTAATAGGATCTATGGGGTAATTTGTATGATATTATGAAATTTATAAATAATATCTTCTAAATTTAAAATTTTTAAATATTTGAATATCAGTATCTTGTTTTTGTTCTGCTTTCGAATTTCCTGAATTATGAAAGTCTTTTTCTTTCAAATTTCCTGAATTGCATAACTCTATACCTTTTTTGAAAAAATTATAGTGTTAATATAGTTCCTAACAAATTATTGATATAAAAAAGGGATCATATGAAAAGAAACTACAGATTTTTGAAAACTATAGCTGCTGCTTTTTTTGGAATTAGCTCTATAGCTGTAAATGCACAGTTAACCATCATTGCGAATTCATCTTATGAAACAGGAGGTATTACCAACAGTGGAGTAGTCGTGATGAATACTTCCGGTGGGACCTATCACACATGGAGCCAGGCTAATGGAATTGCACAGATTGGAGCTCTTTCCGGTGGTTCTTTTTCCGGAAAAAGTACCAGATCAAATGATGGGACAAGGATTTCAGCGGTGATGACCAATACGACTTCAGGTAATACGGAAATTGCTTTATATAATGTACCTACTACTACCTGGACGAATCTGGGAGGTCTTGGAGCGGCATCCGGAAACAGCGCAAGTTCTACATGGGGAATGTCGGGTGACGGGAATACTATCGTAGGATTAGGCTGGATCTCAGCGGGTACGGCACATGCTGTTAAATGGACTTCTGCAGGGGGTGTAGTAGATTTGGGAAGTATAGTAGCGGGAAGAAGTTCCAGAGCTAATGCAGCTAATAATGACGGTTCAGTTATCGTTGGATGGCAGGACGAAGATTCAGGAGGTAGAAGAGGGGCAAAATGGGTAGATGGAGTAGAAACATTTATTCTGGATAATACAGGAAATACGGTAGGAGAAGCATCCGGAGTTTCAGCGGACGGTAAAACCATTATAGGACAGGGAATACCTAATCCTTATGTATGGAATGAAGTTTCAGGACTTACCTATATCACGCATCCTAATGCTGGTCCGTTTTTTAGAGGCGGAGCTACAGCTGTTTCAGCGGATGGCAATACAGTGATTGGCTATTATAGAGGTTTTCCGGCTCCTCCTATGAGTGGGGAAGGTTTCATTTGGACTCCGGCAGGAGGACGTGTTAATTTAAATACATACGCTACTACTTTAGGAATCAATACATTGGGTGTAACGATGTCATTGCCTTTGGCGATCTCACCGGATGGTAAAAAAATCGCGGGAATTGGGGTAGACAGCTCTAATGCTGTAGTAACATTTTATCTTGATCTGACGGCTTATCTTTCTACTAATGAAGGGATAAGACAAAGTAATACTGTTACTATTTATCCTAATCCAGTAAAAGATATTCTTTACATCAAAGGAGCAGGTAGAATAGAAAAAGCAGAGATCTATAATATGGTGGGGCAAAAAGTAAGATCATTCAATTCCGGTGAAGAGAAGATCGATGTAAGTTCTTTATCGAAAGGGAACTATATCTTAGAATACGTTGTGAAAGGAGAAAGTACTTCACAAAGTTTTAAATTTATAAAGCAATAAAAAGTTAGATATTTAATTAGACGCAATTGGTTCGAAAGACTTGACTGAAAAAACTCGCAGATTTCTGCGAGTTTTTGTTTTTTTTATAAAATATTTTAATGATTAATTTTCTTCCTCATCATCCTCATCTTCATACTGTTCCAGATAGTAGGTAAAAGTAAAGCCTTCTTCCATTTCTTCTTCTGCGTCTTCCAGAGTGGTCAGTAGGTCTTCGAAAATTTCCAACTGATCTACACTCATATTCACAAATTCGATGTGAAGAGGCATTTCCAGTTCGCCTGTGATCACATCATACAGAGCATCAAGATTATCTCCAAAATGTTTGGGAAGGGTAATTTTTTCCTTCAACTGAGCATAGAAATCTTCATAATCTCCTATGTTGGTAAAATCTATATATATTGTTTTCATATTATAATTATAGTATTATTCTAAAGAATGTTATTGCTTTACAAAACTTTTGTAATGATTTTTAGTGAGGTAAACATCTCCGTTTTTCGTAAAAACAATTCTGTCGGCATTTCTATTTCCGCAATTATAGTTTACATCTGCTTCAAAATATTTTTCTCCTCTTGGAAGTTTCCCTTCACGATTGCTGAATTTATCTCCACCAATAGCTTTTCCGGGTAAAACTTCGCAAAGATTTCCCTGGGAAGGATTCCAGCCCTGTTTTCTTGCCTGGCTTTTGGTGATGTAATATTCAGGAAGCCTGTGATTCTTTTTTACATAACTGATCACCGTTTTTTCTTCGGTTAACTGGTCGATGGAATGCTGATAAGAAGAGCTATCAGGAGTGCTTTCTTCAAAAGAAGTATGTCCGGAATTGATGTTTTCAATGGTTGGAGTTTCTGTATGATCTTTTTTCTCAATTTTATAGTTATTGAAGAGATACATCACAAACATTCCAAAAAGAAGTCCGGAACAGATAAAAAAAAGAGGGCGCAGTTTACTATTCATATTTTTATATCATTAGTCCCTCCATTCCTCCGGAATATCACATACAGGAATAGGGTTCATTTTATGTTGAGCTGCTTTATTCATTCTTTCGAAGATCAGGAAAACTTCTTTGTCTCTTCCTTCGTAATCATCGGCTGTTTTGGTTCCGTATTCTTTCTGTATTTTTTCCAGTTCAGGATAAGAGGCCCCGATCTGGTCTTCATCCGTTCTTTCTGCATCCCAAAGTCCGTCCGTAGGAATTGCCTGTTGAATACTTTCTATAACGTTGAGTTCTTTTGCCAACTGGTAGACTTCAGTCTTGTAAAGATCGGCAATGGGAGAAATATCTACTCCGCCATCTCCATATTTGGTGTAAAAACCGATTCCAAAATCTTCCACCTTGTTTCCTGTTCCGCAAACCAACAAGCCGTGAAGCTGCCCAAAATAATATAAAGTCACCATCCTGAAACGTGATCTTGTATTGGCAAGAGCAAGATTATTACTCCAT
>JAFAAJ010000296.1 GCA_023426625.1 Bacteroidota bacterium | reverse complement strand
CACATGGTGTAACAATAATACTGCAGTAGATACCGTTTGTTATGAACTGGGTAATCAGGAATCAAAAGATCATGCCTATCAGTGTATGCGTGAAAATGGTGATTTGTGGAATTTATATAATTGTGGTGCACGCGATTTTGGTATCTATGAGCAATGATTATGAAATTATTGATGAAATTTAATATTATTCTTTGTTTATTTGTTGTTAATAGTCTGTTTTCTCAACAGACAGATAGCTCTTATATTCAAGTTGATTATGAAGCCGTCTTTTTAATTGATACAGCTAACGTTAAAGGCCGAAGCAAAGAAAATACAACTTTATTGATAAGTAAAGAATCTTCATATTTTAAAAGTAGTTATAAGGCTATTGCAGATTCTTTAGGTATTGTTTCTGTTAAGAAAAGTGTAGAAAATCCGATTAATGGTAAAATTATAATAAATGGGTCTTCAATTCCTTCAGCTAAATTTAAACCTGAAGTTTATTTCTCAAAAGGAAAAGTAATGGTATTCAACCAAATCGCAAGAGACAAGTTTATTTATGAATCACCTTACAAAATTCTTTGGGAAATTGAAAATGATACCAAGCTTATACAAGGCTATACGTGCCGTAAAGCTACCGGAAGTTATGGGAAAAAGATTATAACAGCTTGGTATGCTGAAAAAATTCCAATCCAAGAAGGTCCTTATACGTTTAAAGGGTTACCGGGTTTGATTTTGGAAGCGCATGACTCTAAAGACTATTTTCATTTTACGATGGTTGGTTTAAAATATGTCAAAAAGCCTATTAGCAAATTACCGTTTGGGATTAATACGACATATGAGAAATATTATAAAAAAAGAAAAGAAATGCTTGATGACCCTATTAGTTCTTTTATCTCGACTTTTGGGAAACCACCACCTAAAGAGAGTGAAGAGGCTATAATTAGAAATATAAAAAGAATTAATAATTTTTTAGATTAATTTTAGCATCGCAAAATAGTATGGAAATACCCTCTTATTTCACTTATATACAATCATTATTTGCTGTTATTTCTGTATATATTTTATTTAAAACAAGGAAAGAAAATAAAAAATATATCAATATTCCTTTCCGATACAGAATGCTGGCTGCATTTATAGTGATCCTTTTTATGGTTACTGTGGTGTTGCTGATAACACAATTTGAAGTCCGAATAGGAAGTATTTACTATTATTTTTATATGTTTTTGATGCTAATCTGGTTGATAAGCATACTATACTTCTTTTTAACTCGAACAAAGATCAGGAAATAAAAATTTTCAATCTATATATGTAAAAGCCGGAACAATTTTCCGGCTTTTTATATTTGAATGTTCTTAGGTTTTATTAACTATTTTTATTTTACAAAGCCCCTGAAAAATCGTATTTTTGTTCAAATTATAGCATTTTATGGAATTTTTAGACAAATACCAGCAGATGGTTGCGGAAGCCATTAACAAGTACACTTTTAAAGATAAGCCTGTGGAACTTTATGAACCGATGAATTACATCATATCGCACGGAGGAAAACGTCTTCGTCCGATCATGGTTCTTATGGCTTGTGATTTGTTTGGAGGTGATCTTGCACAGGCAATCAAGCCTGCTCTGGCTATCGAATTTTTCCATAATTTTACTCTTATTCATGATGATATCATGGATGAAGCGCCTTTAAGAAGAAACAAACCTACCATCCATACTTTACACGGGATCAATGTAGGAATTCTTTCAGGAGACGGATTAATGCTGAAAGCCTATAAGTTCTTTGAAGATCTGGAACCGGAGATCTTTAAGGCATGTATCAGAATTTTTACCCACACCGGACTTTTATTATGTGAAGGTCAGCAATATGACATCAATTTTGAAACTCAGGAAAATGTAACATTTGATGATTACATCAGAATGATCACGTATAAAACAGGTGTTCTGAGTGCATCTTCCTTTGAGATAGGAGCTTTAATTGCGAGAGCGAATTTCAGAGATGCGAAAGCGATATTCAATTTCGGAAAACACATAGGAATTGCATTCCAGATCATGGATGATTACCTTGATGTTTTCGGAAACCAGGCGCAGTTCGGTAAAAAACATGCAGGAGATATCTATGA
The DNA here is from genome assembly GCA_023426625.1 of Bacteroidota bacterium. Classification (GTDB taxonomy): domain Bacteria; phylum Bacteroidota; class Bacteroidia; order Flavobacteriales; family Weeksellaceae; genus Chryseobacterium. The sequence continues at coordinate 3,055 of JAFAAJ010000296.1, read as the reverse complement.
AAATAAAAAAACAGTTCTGTATCTGTTGGCAAAAGAACATGCAACCGAAGAGGAAAGAAAGGAACTGGATTACTGGTATTCTAAAAAGACAGATAATATAGATAAAATATACGGTGTTGAAAAGATCTTCAGAAGAACAAAAGTGGATGAAAAAGCATTACGTCTGATTGAAAAGCATAACGAGATCGGACAAAGCTACCTTAAGAAAATTGATATCCCCGAAGAAAAGAAAAAACCGTTTATAGAACTGGCTAATTACCTGTTGAGAAGAGAAAGCTAATTTAGGTAATAGGATTAGGAATCAGGGCTTAGTTGATGTGTTCTGATTTCTAAATCTTACATCTTAAACCCTGGTTATGAAATTCAGGACTGAAGTAGACATTCAAGAATCAGAGCATAAAATTGGAATTGAAGATAAAATATTTTCAATAGGGTCCTGTTTTGCATCGGAAATGTCGGATCTGCTTAAAAAAGGACAGCTTCAGACTGTTAATAATCCTTTCGGGACTATTTTCAACCCTTATTCAATCAATAATGCGGTAAAAAGGCTGCATGATTCTGAGTTTTATACAGAAGAAGATCTGATCACCTATGACGATGAATATATTTCTCTGGATCATCATACCGGTTTTGATACAAGATACATTCATCAGACTCTGGAAAAGATCAATGATAAAATAGTGGAAGGAAATCAGTTCCTGCAGGAAACCAATTGGGTAATTATTACTTACGGAACTTCATTTATCTATGAATTTCTTCCTAAAAAGAAACTGGTTGCCAATTGTCATAAAATCCCTCAGAAATTCTTTGAAAAAAGACTTTTGACCCAACAGGAAATTGCAGATGCTGTTTACAATACGATCCTGAATCTTAAAGATATTTGTAAGGATGATGTACAGATCCTGTTTACGGTTTCTCCGGTACGTCATACGAAGGATGGAATGGTAGAAAACCAATTAAGCAAATCAAAGCTGATCACGGCAGTTCATGAAATGATTTCAGGGATGGAAAACTGTCTTTATCTTCCGGTTTATGAAATGATGATGGATGACCTTCGGGATTATCGTTTTTATAAAGAAGATATGATTCACCCAAATTCTCAGGCAGTCAACTATATCTTTGAGAAGTTTGGAAAGGCTTATTTTTCCCATGAAACAAAAGATTTTATTAAAGAAAACTTTAAAATCAGCAAAGCATTGGAACATAGAACGGATGACGAGAAAAATCCGAAATATATCGAGTTTAAAGAAAAACTCAGCCAAAGGATTGAAGACCAGCGAAAAAAGGTAAAACATAAAATATTTAAATAGTTATGATATGAGTTAGAAGTTTTTATAACAGGTACTCATAATTCATAACTTATCACTCAAACTTTAATTACATGATCGATACACATACCCATTTATACGCAGAAGAATTTGATGAAGACAGAAAGGAAGCGATTCAAAGGGCTTTAGATAAGGGAATTACAGAGTTTTATCTTCCTGCGATAGATTCAGAATCTCATGAAAAAATGCTTCAGCTGGAAGCAGATTATCCCGGGAATATTTTCTCTATGATGGGGCTGCATCCTTGTTATGTGAAACCTGAAACCTGGGAAAAAGAGCTGGAAATTGTAAAAGATTACCTTGATCAGAGGAATTTTCCTGCAATTGGGGAGATCGGGATCGATTTGTATTGGGATAAAACAACGTTGGATATTCAGGTTAAAGCTTTCGAACGGCAGATCGATTGGGCGATTGAAAAAGACCTACCTGTTGTGATCCATACCAGAGAAAGCTTTGATGAAGTATTTGAAGTATTGGAAAGAAAAAAACACCCTCAGCTTCGTGGAATATTCCACTGTTTTTCAGGAAATCTTGAGCAGGCAAAACATGCAATTGATCTTAATTTTATTTTAGGAATCGGTGGAGTAGTGACCTTTAAAAACGGCAAAATAGACCAGTTCTTAAATGAGATTCCCTTGGATAAAATAGTTCTGGAAACAGATTCTCCGTATCTTGCTCCGGTTCCGCACAGAGGAAAACGAAATGAAAGCGCCTATCTGGATCTTGTAGTTGGAAAGCTGGTTAATATCTATAATATGGACTTTTCTGAGATCGACAGGATCACAACCGAAAATGTCCGAAGAATGTTTAAGGCTTTGTAATATGAAAGCAAAATTGTCTAAACTTTTAAGGAAATATAATTTACTGTTTATAGCAGATAAATTCAGATTTTGGATCAATGCAAATAAACACAGACAGAAAAATCAGGAATTCCGCAGAAAACATCCTGACTTTATTTTTCCTCCGGATTATTTGATGTATGAATCCTTTCAGATCAATTATGAAAGCTATTATAGCAGCGGTAAATCAGCCGCTGAATGGTTGGTAAATACAGCCGGAAAATATACAGATTTCAATAATGCAAAGATCCTGGATTGGGGGTGCGGACCGGCGAGGATCATCCGCCACTTTCCGTCAATAGTTCCGAAAAATTGTGAGCTGTATGCTACCGATTACAACAAAAATTCAATTGAATGGAATAAAAAAAATATCAAAGGAGTAGAGTTCAATTTAAATGGTCTTAAAGCAGAACTGCCTTACCAGGATGATTTTTTTGATTTTATATATGGTATTTCGATCTTTACACACCTTTCCGAACAGTTACACCACGACTGGAAAAATGAGCTAAGCAGGGTGTTGAAAAAAGATGGGATTTTGCTTCTTTCTTTGCAGGGAAATTTTTTCAAAACCATTCTTACCCCACAGGAAATTGAAGATTTTGATAACGGAAAACTGGTAGTACGTGGAAAAGTAAAAGAAGGTCACAGAACTTATTCCGCATTTCATCCGGATGAATTTGTAAAAAAACTTTTTGCAGATTTTGAAGTTTTAGACCATATAGATTCCTATAATAATAATGGCAGACCGGAACAGGATATCTGGGTACTGCGTAAAAAATAAGACCTTTCAGCTGAGAGGTCTCTTTTTTTATTTTTTTCTTGTAAAGTTTTTATTCTTTGGTTTTTTGTATCCTACTGCTGTATCAGGTTTCTTTTTCTTGCTGTTCC
>JAFAAJ010000180.1 GCA_023426625.1 Bacteroidota bacterium | reverse complement strand
GTATCATACTCAATATTTGAGAAATACACTGATCAACTATAACAATTATATTACCAACCTTACCAGAAAGAACGGATATTTAGGTGTAGAAGGAGATGTAAAGTTCGATTTCAATCCTTCTGAAATTACAACTAAATTGAGTGATTCTTATTTCAATGCAAACGCTGCAGCTTCCAGAATGAAAGGAACTCAGAAAACAGAATTTTTAGATCAGACGATGGCTGAAGATTTCAAACTTCAATCTTACAACGAACTGGCTCAATAATATAAACCCGCAACTGCGGGATTTTTTATTTAAAGACATTTTTTAATTCATTTAAAATAAAAAAGAGAATCAGGTAATTGATTCTCTTTTTATTTAGTAGCGGGGACACGACTCGAACGTGCGACCTTCGGGTTATGAGCCCGACGAGCTACCTACTGCTCCACCCCGCGATTTTACAGTTGCAAATATAGTACTTTTTCTATAACTGAAAAAATAAAACTGCAAATTTTTCCTTTATTTTAGGAGGTTTCAGATTCCTCCTCCTTTTTAAAGCTTACGACTTCATATTCATTATTCGAGCAATATTTTTTACAGCTTTCATCATCAAACTGATCCGGATCTTTCAGAAAATCACTGATATACTTTGAACTTTCATCCGTATCTGCCGGTGCTATAATAATATGATACCCCTTTCTGACCGATTCATGGGCATTCTCCACCGACTCTTTTTTATATTCTAAAGCTTCACTATATTTCATATTATAATGTTTTATATTCGTCTGAAACTATTCTTCCGTCAAATGGTTCACTCCAGTAAAGGAATAGACTTTCGTTATGCCGGGTCATATCTGCCTGAATCACTTCATATTCTCCATTTTCATTTTTCCTTTCGATCACAAGGTCTACCCCTTCGCCGATGTCATCCATTTTAAACTCAACTCTGTACATATTCCTGTCTTCTACAAAGTCTTCTTTTTTGAAATATCTGTCCATAATTGTTATTTTTAGTGATATTATAGCAATTTGTGAACCATTTGCAATATAAGATAAGAGATGAGTTATGAGTTATGAATTGAATATTTAGAGAATCATAAAAAAACTCGGTGCAACTTTGTTGCACCGAGTTTACTAGTAGCGGGAACCGGACTCGAACCGATGACCTTCGGGTTATGAGCCCGCCGAGCTACCTACTGCTCCACCCCGCGATATTGGACTGCAAATATACGACTTTTTTTCAAAACTGCAATTTTTTCTCGCAAATAAAGCATTTTTATAAAGATTTAATTATTTGTATATTTGTTATATGGCAAAGATCTTAAGAATTTATCCCGATAATCCTCAGGAAAACCTTATCAATGAGGTGATTAAAACGCTGAACAATGGCGGACTTATTATTTATCCGTCCGACACCGTTTATGCGTTAGGCTGTAATATTTTTGACATCAAAGCAATGGAAAAGCTCGCCCAGCTTAAGAAAATTAAATTGGAAAAGGCTAAATTCTCCATTATTTGTAATGATCTGAGCCATCTTTCGGATTTCACAAGACCTATTGAAACTTCTGTGTTCAGATTTCTGAAAGCCCATTTACCAGGTCCTTTTACCTTTATTCTTGAAGCCAATAAAAGTTTACCTTTAGCCTATAAGAATCATAAAACAATCGGTATCCGTGTTCCGGATCATCCTATTCCTCAGCTAATTGTTGAGAAACTGGGGCATCCGATCGCATCAACTTCCATTAAAGACGATGATGAGATCATTGAATACTCCACAGATCCTGAACTGATCGCTGAAAAGTATGATCATTTGGTTGATATCGTTATTGATTCCGGTTATGGTGACAATGTAGCTTCAACGATTGTTGATCTGACTTCCGGGGAGCCTGAAATCATCAGACAAGGGAAAGGACAGATTTAAAAGTTATAGGTTAAGGGTTATAAGTTCTTAGTTATAACTGATCCATGAATATCCTATTATCAAGCAACAAATTATTACCTTCAACGGTTTATGAAAATAATAACATCTCCTGCCAAATTAATGAATGTGGAAAATTCTACGGATCTTTTACGATCAACTACTCCAAGATTCATTGAAGAGGCTGCATTTATACAATCTCATTTAAAGGAAAAATCACCGAAGTATCTTTCAGAATTAATGGAAATTTCGTCCAAATTGGCGGATGAAAACTGGGAGAGAAATCAAAATTGGAAATCCAACCCTAAACCTAAAGAGTCTGCTCCGGCTTTGTTTGCTTTTACAGGCGAAGTTTACAGAGGGCTTGATGCAAAAACTCTGGATAAAAGTGCAGTTGATTATCTACAGAAAAATTATCGGATCATTTCAGGGTTATACGGCTTATTAAAACCTTCTGATAAAGTTATGCTCTACAGGCTGGAAATGGGAAGAAACTTTGAATTTGACCAGTACAAGAACCTGTATGAATTCTGGAGCGAAAAGGTGACGGAGCAGCTAAACGCTGAAATGAAAAAGAATGAGATTCTCCTGAACTTAGGAAGCACTGAATACGGAAAGGTGATCAACAGAAAAAAACTGAATCATAAAGTTATTGATTTTGATTTCTATGAATTAAAAGACGGCAAGCCTAAAACCATTGTGGTCTATACTAAACATGCAAGAGGACTTGTTGTAAGATTCTGTGCGGAAACCAATGCCAAAACGTTAAATGATGTGAAAGCATTCAACTATGAAGGATACAGGATCGATGAAGAAAAATCTACGGATACAAAACTGGTTTTTACAAGGTAAATGACGATTTCAGAATTAAAAAAATATTTCAAAAAGGAACTTTCAGATCTGTATACAGCATCGGAAATCTCTTTCATCTGCTCCATTTTTCTTCAAAAGATCACTGGACTTGATGCTTTTGAACAAAGAAGATTTTCGGAAAAGGAATTATCACAGGAAGAAAAGCAACAGCTTTCACGGGTTATTTTTGAGCTTAAAACACAAAAACCGTATCAACAGATTTTAGGAGAAACCGAATTCTTCGGAATGACTTTTTTCGTGGATGAAAATGTACTGATACCGCGTCCTGAAACGGAAGAACTGCTTGAAATAGCAGTTCATAAGATCAAAGATCATTTTCCCCCGAAAAAATTAAAAATACTGGACATTGGAACCGGAAGCGGGATCATTCCTCTGGTTCTGAAAAAACATTTTCCGGAAGCGGAAGTATCTTCCATTGACTTGTCTGAAAAAGCTTTGCAGACAGCCAGAAAAAATGCGGAATTCCATCAGTTGGATGTTCATTTTATTCATGCGGATTATCTCAATATTGATGTGACCGATCATTATGACGTTATCATTTCAAATCCTCCATACATCGGAATCGATGAAGCGTATGAAATTGCTGACTCTGTAAAAGAATTTGAGCCTAAAATGGCGCTTTTCTCTCCTACTTCGGATCCGCTGATCTTTTACCGTAAAATAGCGGAAGATTCTTTAAAACATTTAAATGAAAAAGGCTTGCTGTTTCTGGAAATCAATCAGAAATTAGGTCCTGAAACCTTGGAATTGTACACAGATTCCTTTTCGGATGTACAACTCATCAAGGATCTTTCTGGAAATGAAAGGTTTATTGTGGGAGTGAAATAATTATTTATTCCAAAAGAAAAACCAATGAAATGTTTCATTGGTCTTATTATTTTAAGTAAATATAACTTTTATCCTATTCTTTTTCTTACAAAAATCTGATAACTCAGATACAGCAATGGAATTGCCATAATTCCTAAGTATAAAGCGTTATTCATTGCTCTTTCCGGTTGGTTCGCAACGGCATATACCAATCCGAAAAATGCACCTCCTAAGTGTGCGGTATGACCAATATTGTCATGTTCTCTCGGATTCAACATCATATAAACCGAATACCCAAAGTAAACCAAGCCAAAAATGAAACCCGGAATAGGAATGTGAATGAAGAAAAGATAAATTCCAAGATCTGGAATCATGGCAATAGCTGCAAATAAAATTCCAGATACACCTCCACTCGCTCCGATTGCAGAATACCAAGGTTGTTTTTTATAGATGAATAATGAAAATATATTCCCCAATAAGATTGAACCAAAGTAAATAATCAAAAATCCTATGTTTCCAAATCCTTCAAGTACAATAGGTCCAAAGAAATACAATGTAAGCATATTGAACACAAGATGCATGGTATCTGCATGAAGAAACCCTGCAGAAAGCAAACGAATGTATTCTTTTCTATGCTGAATAGCTCCAACAGAGAATTTATACTTTTCAAAAATGCCAATATTATTAAAAGCTATAAAGCTGATAACAGAAGTGGCTATTATAATTAATATTAAAAGATTCATAGTATTTAATTTTCTCCTGTCTCTTTTCCTCCTTCTTCAAATAAATCTCCGATCACCCCGTCATCAGGATCATGACTGATAAAACTGATGTGACCTTCCGTCTGTTCTACTTCATCAAAGCTTTCATCTTCTTCAGGTTCAGGGATCGTTACATTAATGGTTTTCACTTTAAACTTGGTAAACTGGTTTCCAATGGCTTTAATTCCTTTTACAGCAATGAATTCATCAATATTTACCGTTTCCGGATCGCGTTCTTTTCCTTTATCTTTAGCAAAGATGATCTCTGCCGTAGAACCATTCGCCACGATCACGTTTTCTATGAAAGATTTCGGATGCTCCGAAGGCATGAAGTTCTGAGGGTTGGTTGTATTTTCCAACAAGAATCTCTTGATAAAATAAATATCTTTTTCACCATCGTAATAAATACAGGTGATCGGCTGTTCAGGTTTCCATTTTTCAAGGATCAGATATTCATCGTCAAAACGATTTCCAAGGTCAAAGCTTACTAGTTTTGCCTCTCCGTTGGAATTGATAACAAGAATCTTATCATCTCCCTTGAAGCTGCCCAGTAA
>JAFAAJ010000091.1 GCA_023426625.1 Bacteroidota bacterium | reverse complement strand
CCTGTCGCCTGAGTTGCCATCGTCATATAACTTGCATCTACCGGAGTTTTGATGAACAGTTTCCCACCTTCATTTCTGAATTCTACCGCACCTTCAATAGCTCTGTTAAGCGTTACTAAAGTCCCGTTGATGGATTTGGTTTCTCCCGGTTTGATGTAAATATTTTGCCTTCCCGTTTGTCCTGTAGAGACCAAATGAAGATATTCAGTACCATTTGGATCAGCGATAAGGCTGTCTTTCTTTCTCTGAACGTATTCTTTGGCAATTACTCTTATCTGCTTTCCGTGGAAGTCATAAGAAGCTTTGAAATCTTTATGCAAAGGAGACATCAGATAAGGAATATCCTGATAATTCAGCACGTCTCCTTTTTCCTCGATCTGGATCTTAAAGAAATTTTTATCGGTTACGATCTCATTGGATGATTCTCCTTCACGGATGTGCATGGTTCCTTCAAAACTGATGTATCTCGTGATAGCTCCACCAATAAAGATAAGCACAAATGCAAGGTGAAAAACCAAAACCGGCCACTTTTCTCTTTTCCAAAGTCTGTATCTTCCGATATTTCCAATGAAATTTAAGATAAGCAGGAACATGATCAGTTCAAACCATTTTGCCTCATAGATCAATGCTTTTGCAGTAGGCGTTCCGTAATCGTTTTCTAAGAATGTGGCATAGGCCATAGAAAATGCATAAACCAGCAACAATACAGCCATTGTCCTGGTTGAGATGAGAATATCCTGGATCTTCTTCATGATTTTTTTTACTTGACATGCAAAAATAGGGATGATTAATTAAAAGGTCGATAAAAAAAGCTGTTATTTATCACTTTACACATGTGGAATCCTTATTTTGATTCATTCTTAATAAGGTTGATTTTAAAGAAATTTTTTAACTGATTTACAAGAATTTTAGCTTTCTTATAAGGTATATTTTTCACGGAAAAGATACTTTGATATTGAAAAAACCTTAAATTTGCCCACATTGATATTATGGAGAAAAAGACACAAAACAAACAAGCGGAATTGTCTGAAAAAGGCAAAATTTTATCGAAGCCACGCATATTTTTCGGGCTTACCTTCATCCTTTTTTCTGTGGTCCTTGCTTTATCCTTCATTTCCTATCTGATGAACTGGAAAGCGGATCAGAGCCAGGCCGGAACGATGCTGGATAAGAGTATAAAATCCTCAAATCTTTTCGGAAAAGTGGGAGATTGGCTGGGCAATATTTTCATATTCGAAAGTATAGGTGTTGCTTCGTTTATTATCGCATTTCTGTTTTTTGTATTTGGGACACTGATCCTTAAAAAAAAGATATTCAAACCCTGGAAAACCATTGGGCATTCTTTGTTCTTCATTTGCTGGGTTCCTATTTTCATGGGAGCTGTCACAAAAGGACAGGGAGTTTTAGGTGGTGTGTATGGATACCAGATCATGGACACGCTAAATGCCGTTATCGGAACAGTAGGACGCTGGCTGGTTTTAGCGGCAAGTATTATTTTATATTTCATCTTAGAATTCAATCTCCGTCCAAGCTCTATTAAAGCGAAGTTAGATGACATCAATGAAAACACGATCGGAAGAGTAAGATCTATGATGCCGAATTCCGACGAAAACTTCGAAGCAGATGATGAACTGATCGAAGAAATAGAAGATAACGACCCTAAAATCAAGGTAACAGACACAACTAATAATGTAAAACTTCAGGAGCCTGAAATAATAGATATCCCTAAAGGATTTCCTGAGGTTCTGGTTTCTGCCGATCTGGAGCCTATCGTTACTCCTAACCAGACTTCATTTGATGAAGAGTCGCAAGCCGTTAATTTAAATCTTAGCACAAAACCCTCTACTCCGGTAGCGACTCCTGAACAGGCTTTTGATTTTGATGCTAAAGCTACAGCTCCAAAAGAGGACATTAAATTTAATGTTGAAGTAGCACCTGTAGTGGATGTTTTAGATGATACCGACAGGAAATCTCAGGAACTTGTTGAAAAGCACGGACTTTATGATCACAAACTGGATTTGGCGAATTTCCAGATGCCAACCGTAGATCTTTTAAAGGATTATGGAAGTGAGGAAATATCCATCAATAAAGAAGAACTAGAGGAAAACAAAAATAAAATTGTAGGTCTTTTAAAGAATTTCAATGTTGGAATTGCCGAGATCAAAGCAACGATAGGTCCAACTGTTACTTTATACGAGATCGTTCCGGAAGCGGGAATCAGAGTGGCAGCTATTAAAAAACTGCAGGATGATATCGCTTTGAATCTTTCCGCTTTAGGAATCAGGATTATTGCGCCGATGCCTGGAAAAGGAACGATCGGAATCGAAGTTCCAAGAAAAAATCCAACCATGGTTTCCATGCGTTCTGTGATCGCTTCTCAGAAATTCCAAAATACGGATATGGATTTGCCTGTTGTATTCGGAAAGACCATTTCAAATGAAATTTTCATGGCGGATTTAGCGAAAATGCCTCATTTATTGATGGCGGGAGCTACAGGACAGGGTAAATCGGTAGGAATCAATGCCATTCTTACTTCCCTGCTTTACAAGAAACACCCAAGTGAATTGAAGTTTGTAATGGTAGATCCTAAAAAAGTGGAACTTTCATTATATTCTAAAATCGAAAGACATTATCTGGCGAAACTTCCGGATGCAGAAGAAGCCATCATTACAGATACGAATAAGGTGATCAATACGCTGAACTCTCTGTGTATTGAGATGGATACAAGATATGATCTTCTTAAAAATGCATTCTGTAAAAATTTAAAAGAATACAATAAGAAATTCAGTGAAAGAAAGCTTAATCCTGAAAACGGTCACCGTTATTTACCATACATCGTTTTGGTAGTGGATGAGTTTGCGGATCTGATCATGACAGCCGGAAAAGAAGTGGAATTACCTATCGCAAGACTGGCGCAATTGGCAAGAGCGGTTGGAATTCACTTGATCGTAGCCACACAAAGACCATCTGTAAACGTAATTACAGGGATGATCAAAGCTAATTTCCCTGCGAGAGCAGCATTTAGAGTGATCTCAAGTGTGGATTCCAGAACTATTCTGGATTCTCCGGGAGCAGATCAATTGATCGGTAAAGGAGATATGCTTTATTTTAACGGAAATGAGATCTTAAGACTTCAATGTGCTTTTGTAGATACTCCGGAAGTGGAAAGAATTGCAGAATACATCGGTGAACAAAAAGGATATTCATCGGCATTCCTGCTTCCTGAATATGTTTCTGAAGATTCCACAAGTACAGTTGGTGCTTTTGACCCGAATGAAAAAGATGCTTTATTCGAAGAAGCAGCAAGAATTATCGTTTCTACGCAGCAGGGTTCTACTTCCATGCTTCAAAGACAGTTGAAATTGGGATATAACAGAGCAGGAAGAATTATGGATCAACTGGAAGCAAGCGGTATTGTAGGAGGATTCAACGGAGCTAAGGCAAGAGAGGTTCTGATCGGTGATCTTCATTCTTTGGAACAGTTTTTGGAAGACCTGCGAAAGTAAAACAACAAGGGAATTCTTACCCAAAGAAGATTTAACTTTTGTAGTTAAAGTATGTCTAAAGAGAGTAAAATTTAAAAAATGAAAAATATTATTTCAAAAATTGTAATAAGCAGTTTGGTAGTTGGAGCGGTAGGATTTACAAATGCTCAGAAAATTGATGCAAAAGCAAAGAAAATATTAGACGATATTACAGCCAATTATCATTCTAAAAAGAATTCATACTTCAAGTTCACCTTTGGAAGCGGAGTTAATGGACAGGTTACAAAAACGGAACCTGGAATTTATTATGTTGCCGGAGAGAAGTATAAATTAAAGATCATGGATACAGAACAGATCTTTGACGGTAACAAAATTTACAATATCAATACCGAAGATATGGAAGTTACTATTGCAAAACCCAATGCCAATAGTACGATGTTCTCCCCTATCAATTATCTTACTTCCTACAGAAATGATTATAACGTAACTTACAACGGAAAGAAAAAAGTAAATGGAGTAAATACCGATTTTATCAAACTGACTCCTGTAAAATCCAACGGATTAAAACACGTTTATCTATTTGTGGATTCTGCAAAAAAACAAATGGTGAAACTGGAACAGCACGGAACCAATAAAGATGTAGCTGTAATTGCCATTAAAGAATACAAAGAAAACCAGGATCTTGATCCGAATATGTTTGTATTCGATAAAAGTAAATTTAAGAATTATATCATTACTGAATTGTAAAAAAGCTGAAAGGCAAATCTGCAAATTTGCTATTTCGCAGTTTTGCTATTATAAAAATTCATAAAATATAAAAG